>JAKJGQ010000075.1:5621-8937 GCA_022704305.1 Thermotogae bacterium
CATCTTTGTCCTTCACTGCAAAATCAATCCCAGAACCATTAGGAATAATAGCGCTTCTCAGGAAACGGCTGCCGGTCAATTCTTCGCATATCTGGTGAACAAGTTCGGAAAGATATGAAAACTTCTTTGAAGGATAAGAAAAAGCTATATCTGTACATATTCCTGCTATATCTTCCAGAAAATTATAGATTCTTTCAAGTTCAACTATAACTGTCCTGAATGCTTTTATCTCTGGAGATATATCTTTCCCTGTTATCTTTTCTATAGCCAAAGCATACGCCAATGCATAAGCAGCAGAAGAATCACCACTTACACGTTCCATAAGAACAGGCAGCAAATTAAAATTTTTGGATTCGCATATCTTTTCTATTCCACGGTGCTTATACATTAACCGTATCTCAAGATTATCAATGGGTTCTCCGCAGACTGTAAATCTGAAATGTCCAGGTTCAATTATCCCTGCATGTACTGGCCCTACAGGAATCTGAAAGCCATCTTCACCTTTCACAGACTCAAAAAGATACTTTGGAACATTATTTTTTTCATTTATTTTTCTTGATGAATCAAAATCTTTTCTAAGCGGAAACTCGTTCAAGTCCCAATTTTCGTGTTTTACCAGACATCTTGTATCAGAGGAATCCATAATTTTTAATCCGTAAAGATCCGCTATCTCACGTTCATATATACTTGCCCTCGGAATATTTGGAGTAAGTGAGTCTATATATCCATCAGCATTATAACGCAGAATAACTAAAAATCCACCTTCACGTGAGGCAAATACAACATTTATTATAAATACATTTTCTTCGAAACAGAACTCGGACATGAAAGACAATCCAAAATCATCGGTTAGCCTAGCTACTATATACCGTACCTCAGGCTGAATTGTATAAATATAAGCTTCGTTGCTGTTTTTTATCTCAATATCAGTATTAAAAACAACTTTTTTGAACTCTCTTATAAAATCTTCTATATGCATGTTATCATCCTCTTATCCCAATACTATCAAAGTTGCCTTTTCTAATATCTTATTCAAAAAAGGCAGAAAATAGAGACTGGCTAAAACTATCATAATTAAAGAAAGCATTAACGGAAATACATTTGTTTCTTTTTCTCTTAAACTTTCTTCATCAGGCAGAGTATCTTTATCTTTGAAAAAAATCATACGAGTAAAATGTGACAAAAATGCACCAAAAACTACAACAGTAAGAAAAACGGTTATGATAGCAACAATTGCATAGTTGCTCGAAAAACCTGCATTAAGTATTTTAAGCTCGCTGAAAAAAGAAGCAAACGGTGGCATCCCTGTTATAACAAGCATACCAATAATTATAAATACAGAGTTTATAGGTATTTTATAAATCATACCATTGATTTCAGATAGATTCTTTGTCTTATAACTGACAATAATATTACCGGCAATTAAAAACAATAAGGTTTTTGCAAACGCATGAATAATTGAATGAAGAAGAGAACCATAAATACCGTCAAAAAACCCAAATCCTATTCCTATAGAAATGATACCAATATTTTCTATAGAAGAGTATGCCAAAAGACGTTTAATGTTCTTGGCTTTAATCATACTAAAAGCCGCTACCACAAGAGATAACAAACCAAAAACCGTAAAAAGGAATCTCATATATTTTAGGGCAGATATATTAGAGATAATTGTATAAAAACGAATTATAACATACATTGCCAGATTTAGCAAAGCCCCAGACATCATAGCGCTTATCGGTGCCGGAGCCTGACTGTGACCATCCGGAAGCCATGTGTGCATAGGCGCTAATCCGGCTTTTGTTCCTAATCCTATGAATATTAGAGTAAACGCAATTTTGACAAGGTTTATATCAAGACTGTCACTGATTGAAACCAAGTAATCCCATTTAAGAACACTGGCACTTTCAATTTTCCCGGCCGAATATACAAAAATAAGGATACCAATCAATCCAACAGCAATTCCCAGTGAGCAAAGGATTAAGTACTTCCATGCAGCCTCAAGTGAGTGCTTCGAACCGTCAAAACTAATGAGAAATGCAGTCGAAAGAGTAGTCGCTTCAAGCCAAATCCACATGGAAACCATATTATTACTTATAGCAACAAAAATCATTGAAAGTGAAAATATACTAAATAACGTAAAATATAAAGTGGCCTTTTTTGAAGAAATTAGTCCTTCTTCAACCTCAGCTGTTATGTACTTTACTGAGTATATTGAGGCTATCAAAGCTACAAAAGTAATTATAAAAAGCTGGATGAGTGAAAGACTGTCTATATAGTATGTACCTGTGAAATAACTTATGCTGCCATAAATTTGGATATCAGCTGCGATTTTTAACACAACCAGCAAATTTCCTATACTACTTAAAACGCTTATATAAGATTTATATCTTACATTTTTTATAAGTACAAAAAAAAGTACTGAAATAACCGCTATAAAGATAAAATATAGTACTTGCATAGTATCCCCCTACTCTTTAAGATCGGAAAGATAATCCGTATTTGTTGTATCAAAAGCAGCATTAATGTTCCCTATAACTATAGCCATTATTATAAAAAGAATTATAGCTTCTACCACTATTGCAAACTCTATAAGAAAAGAAAGCTTTATAAGTGACAGCTCAAAAAGCATAAGTCCATTTTCAATAACCAGAAATCCGATCATCTGTGAAAGTGCTTTTCTTCTTCCGATAAGAAGCAGAGAACCAACTATAGAAAGAGAGATCGCTTCCTTAATATATAGTATATTGCTTGCTGAACTTACATATGAGGCAAGAGCAATTGAAATAATTGTAAGAGTATATGACCAGAAAGAGTTTAAAATCGGCGTAAGTTCAATTCTGGTTTTTATCTTTCTGAGCGAATGCGTTAATATCAGCGGAACAATGATTACCTTTGCCAAAAGTGTCATGATAGCAATAACATAATAATGTTTATCATTCGTACGCACCGCAGTCAAAAAAGAAATGGCAAATATGCAAAACGCTTGCACAGTATAGCCTGAAATAAGAAGCTTTACTCTTCTGACACCACTCATTAAAATAGCAGAAATCAATATAACTGCAAGAAAAAAATCTGTCATTATTATCACCGCTTATAAGTATGATATTACAAGTGAAATTACTGCAAGTGAAAATCCAGCCATTATAATATCCTGAACCTTAAATAATCTGAACTTGGCCGTAGAAATTTCTATAGCAGCCAAGGAAAACAAAAACAGGACCATCTTGATCAAATAAAAAACCAAAGCTGCGAAAATACTCATTGGATCCAAACTTATGGCTATCCCAATAGGAAAAAATATATTAACAAAAAATGT
>JAKJGQ010000076.1 GCA_022704305.1 Thermotogae bacterium
TATTAGCTCCTTTTTATCATTAAGAATGCTCTTAGTTACAACAAATATAGGCTCCTTGGTCTCCTGCGAGTACATCACATTGGTTATAAAAAAATTGAGATTCTTTTTCGCTATTGCTTCAAAGTACTCTGCAGAATAGATATTTCCTGTTCTGCCTGAGGTTGATGTGAAGTCACCCTTAAGATCACACACCCATAAAGATTCAAAAATTTTATTTTTATCGTTAATGTATCTAAGAAGAGACTCCTGCATGTTAGTCCAACTCATTGTTTTTACAACATTTCTGTCCGACTGGGCAGATACCTCTATCAGAATACCGTTAAGCCATTCCCCTATTTCATCGGCTCTGGCAATAACTATCTGCTCGGCCATCTTTTCCACTGTAGGTACTACTGTTGACTGAGTCTGTGCGTAAAGTATTACTCCGGCGATAAGCAGTATAGCTGTAAAAAGAGTTATCAGCCAAAACATAAGCCTAGAACGTATACTTTTCATACCTACGCCTCCTATTATTCCATTATAAGAATGAAGAAACCGTTTATAGGAATATTAGTATTTATTTTATCGCACAAAGATTGTTTTAAGGTTAATATTGCGTATGTTTTACGTTACTCCATTGGCTTATGCAGATAAAAAATTAATTAATTTCAACATTCCTGTAATTAAGAGCTTCTCCAATATGAACGGTTTGTATCTGTTCAGATTCGTAAGTATCGGCAACTGTTCTGGCAACTCTTATTACTTTGGTTACAGATCTGGCTGTAAGCTTGAGCTTAACGGCGGCAGTTTTTAGAAACTCTTCTGCCTTGTCAGAAAGGATAGCATACTCCTTTACCTCCCGACCGGTAAGCTGACCGTTGAACTTACCCTGCCGCTTTATCTGGATTGAAGACGTTTTCATAACTCTTTCTTTTATTTTTTCAGAAGACTCTCCGTCATCCTTACCCAGAAGATCTGAAATCTCTACCCTAGGAACATCTATCTTTATATCTATCCTGTCGGTTATAGGTCCTGATATTTTCTTGTTATAACTGCTTATCTGATTAATGGAACAGGTACATTCTTTTTCTTTATCTCCGAAAAAACCACACGGACATGGGTTTTGAGCGGCTACAAGCATGAACCTTGCTGGGAATTCAGCAACCGATCGTGCCCTTGTGACAGTAACCATACCGTCTTCCATGGGCTGACGAAGCGACTGGATGACATCATTGCGAAACTCGGGAAACTCATCTAGAAAAAGTACACCGTTATGTGCAAGACTTATCTCACCGGGTCTGGGGATATTTCCACCCCCGATTACCGATGCCGAGGAAGCTGTATGATGAGGTGAACGGAAAGGTCTTTCATTTATTATCTTATTTATATATCCGCATACAGAGTATATTTTGGTCGACTCAATAATCTCCTCGGTCGTCATAGGAGGCAGTATAGTCGGAATTCTCCTTGCAATCATAGTCTTTCCAGAACCGGGACTGCCCTTGAGAAGTATATTATGAAAACCGCTGCATGCTATCTCAACTGCTCTTCTTATGAAAAGTTGACCTTTTATTTCAGAAAAATCCATATCAAAGGTTTTTCCTGCACATGAACCAACATGAGGAAGAAAACTTTCTCTTTCCTCTGAAAAAATTCTGCATATATCGTTAAGTGAGGATATTACATACACATCATTTGGATCAATGAAGTAAGATTCATTTTCGTTTTCTTTGGGAATAATAAACTTGGCCTGAGGATTGGACTGCTTCAAAGAAATAAGAAAAAGGGCGATACCGTTTACCGGACGGATTTCTCCGTTAAGTCCAAGCTCTCCGAAAAAATAGAAATCACCATCTGCCGATTTAATCTGTGAAGATGCCTGTAAAAGAGCAACAGCTACCGGCAGATCAAAATGGGTTCCCTCTTTTCTGAGAGAACTTGGAGAAAGATTAGCCGTTATGCTTCCGTTCGGAACGGTAAAACCACAGTTCCTAATGCAGCTCATCGCACGCTTTTCGCTTTCAAGAACTGTCGTGGCAGCCATGCCTACAATTTTGAAGGTCTGTATGGTTGAACGTGAGTTTATATCTAGCTCAACAATAATTTCACGAACATCAAATCCATTTATACAAGCTGTTTTTATCTTGGCATACTTCAACTTTCCACCGCCGTTATCTGGAGAATACACACTCTCCCTGTATTAAGACCTGCTCCACACAGCTCTTCATTTCAAAAGGATTTCCTGACCAGATTGCTATATCCGCATCCTTGTCTTTTTGCAGTGAACCTGTGCTGTCGTCTATTCCAAGAATCCGTGCGGGATTTATGGTGACAAGCTTCAAAAGCTCCTCTTCAGATACTCCGTATTTCAGAGCCGTACCGAGCTGCATTATGGTATATTCCATCGGAACCACCGGATGATCGCACATGAGTGCCACAGGAACATTGTTTTTAACCGCTATGGAAACTGCTTCAAAAGTCTTATCCTTCAGTTCAAGCTTAGTGGCAAATGAAAAGAGCGGACCGAGTACCATCTTTACATTTCTGGCTTTAAGATACTCAATTATCTTATATGCTTCCGTGGCATGTTCAATTACAAAATCAAATTCAAACTCATTTGCTATGCGGACAGCTGTCAGAATATCGTCCATCCTGTGGGCATGTATTCTGGCAGGAATCTTTCTTTTAAGCACCATCTCACCTATCTCATACCTCAGATCCTTTTCATAATCACCCTTTTGCTTTTTTTCACTATAGCTCTGAGTTTTTACGAAGTACTCCCTTATCATGGCTGCTGTTCCCAACCTGGTCCCGGGAGTACGTTTCATACTTTCTCCGTAGAAGCGCTTGGGATTTTCCCCCAGTGCCATCTTCAGTCCTGCGGGTTCTTTGATTATCATCTGATCAACAATCTGAGAGTTAAACTTTATTATCGCTCCCTGACCCCCTACTGCATTTGCACTTCCGGGAAGTATCATGGTTGTCGTTACTCCTCCGCTCAGAGCTTTTTTTATCGCACTGTCCTGAGGATTAAATGCATCAATTGCCCTAACTTGTGGCGTAATAGGATCGGTAGCTTCGTTTCCGTCCTGATAGTACTGTCCTACTCCCTCTTCGAAAAGTCCTATATGTGAGTGTGCATCGATAAATCCGGGAAGTACAAACTTTCCTTTTGCATCAATAACCTGTACATCTTTGGCAGTAATAGACTCGGAAATTTTTTTGATCTTTCCACCGCTTATCAGAATATCACCTGTAAAAGCTTTGCTGACAACCGGACATATAAAACCCTTTTTAATTAAAATATCCATAAAATCACCTCTTTATAGTTGATTATATTTTTTTGAACTTCCACGTGCCTTTTCAACGGGATACTTTAATGCATTTTTTTCCATTTTTTCTTTTATAGCGTTTTTTATATCTATGTTCAGGTCTTTTGCCATAAACATACTGTATACAAGAATATCGGCAAGCTCGTCCTTTACTTCTGCTATTCTTTTTTGAGCTGTTTCAGAGCTCTGAGCACCGCTGTTGTCCCATTGAAATATCTCAAGCAGTTCTGCCGCCTCAAGTGAAATTGATACCGCAAGATTTTTAGGACTGTGAAACTTCTCCCACTCTCTTTCTTTTCGAAACCTCAAAATGATGTCGTAAATTTCATCAAAATCACCCATTTTTTTCATCCTTTCCACGAGCAATTATAGTCATTACCGGAGCCTGCTTAAAGCAACCTGTCTTAAGCATTTTAATTAGCTCTCTCCCTTCGGTTACAACATCATCATCCCATTCTTTCTGTAAAAGCCTTTTTTCAATGCTCGCAATCAGTTTTTCATTGTTTTGAACATCAGAATACTCATCATCCAGAAAGTACCTGATGTGTATTTTTCCAAATCCGAGACTATTAACAAACCCAAAAAGCTCCGAAGAGGTATAGGTCATTCTGTGGAAAGTACCCATAATACTGTCGGTTCTTGCGAACCAGTGATGAACGCTAACATCTTTCTTTCTTGATACGTCGCTGGTATCACATATCATCTCATTAAGAATGAAAAGACCATCTTTTTTCATTACACGTTTCATCTCAGCTAAAACGGCTGATACATCTGTAAGATGATGAATTGAGTTTGAAATACTGACAGTATCAAAAGTACTTTCTTTAAACTCCATATTCGCGCCGTCCATGACTTTGAAATCAACATGATTTTTTTCAAAAAAATCCTTTTCTTTAAGATATCCTTTGTCTGATATATCTATGGCTGACACAGCTGCAACACTCTGAAAAGATTCAAGCATGATACCTATAAAATAGCCCTCCCTGCAGCCGACATCAAGTATGTTGCCGGCATTAATACCGCCAAGCACCTGTCTGTAAAATTCTTTTTCCATTTTTTCCTCCTGTTCTCCGATAGGTTAAAAAACTTTTGTTTGTGGTATATAAACTGTATCCTGTATGTAAATATTATAGCAAAAAATAAGCTTTTTATTGTTAAAAAGCCTTCTTATTATTATTAGTACCTTATACAAACTATATAACCCTTTGGAATACAATAACTTAAAAAGTTCGATGTGCTTATTTAAAAAAATACTCTTTATATATATGAATGGCTTTAACAATTAGTAATCACACATGAAGGCCGCAGGAAAGGTTTTGATTTATATGTAACATATTTTAAAATTTGTTTGTTAGTAACTTTAACTAACTAACGGAGGTTTTTCGATGTCATATACTTTATCTGCTAATGAAGAAAATATTGTAAGACTAGTAAGAACAAGAGGTTTAATATCACGCGCCGACCTTTCAAGGGAGACGGGACTTTCAAAACCAATTGTTTCAAATATAGTTTCAAAATTAATAAATGAAGGCGCTATTATTGAAAAAGAGATAGGCATGAGTTCCGAAAAAGGAGGTAAAAAGCCGATACTTCTTTCATTCGCAAGCACCTACAAGTACATCGTAGGAGTAGATGTGGGAGGAAATAAGCTTATCGCGATTCTTACCGACCTTGATGGAAATATAATAAATAAAGTCAGGAAGGTTACTAAAGGCATAAAAAGCAAAAATGCCTTGACCGAAATAATATTTCAGGGAATAGAAGAAGTGATAACTGTTGATAAAGCCATGATTCTGGGAGTAGGTATCGGAGTTCCTGGAACAACCGATATAAAGACTGGTTTTGTCTATTATATGCCGGCATTTGAGCTCAGTGATATTCCATTGGGAGAGATAGTGAGCAGCCATTTCGGAATACCTGTCATGATATCCAATGATGTTACAGTCAATGCTTTGGGAGAACTATCAAAAGGTTCGGCCCGAAACATAAAAGACCTTTGTCTTATAGCTATAGGCACCGGCACCGGGGCAGGACTCATCCTTAATGGTTCTATCTATTCTGGAAGCCATAATATGGCTGGAGAAATAGGGTATATGATAACGGATTGGAACAAGGAAAACAAATCCAGAAACCGAACTTTTGGAAACTACGAAAGCTGGTTTTCCGGCAATGGGCTTGAAATTAAGGTTAAGGAAAAATTAGGTTTAAATCTTACAACCAAAGAGATTTTTGATAATCTTGACAAAAGCAGGGATATAAAAGAAATTTTCCTTCAGGGTTGTGAACACCTGGCTTTGGGCATTGCAAACATAATCACTCTGCTTGATCCTCAGATGATTATACTTACCGGCGGTGTGGGATACAACCAGTACGACATGATTCTTAGGTATCTCATGCCTTTTCTGGAGGTAATCGTGCCGCCAGAAATCCTCAAGAATATCTCTTTCAGCAGGGGAGAACTCGGTGATCTTGGAGTATCTGTCGGAGGAGTGAGCCTAATACACGACAATTATTTCCTAAAGATGTAAATGGTTTTTATACAATAAGGGTATATTTTAAAACTCAGGAGGTGTTGGTATGAAAAGGGTTACATTGTTTTTGATCTTTGTTTGTGTTTTATTTACTCTGAGTGTGTCTGCAAAAACGACTATAGTTTACTGGCAGTACTTCTATCAGACAAAGGTGGATACTATAAACCAGTTGATAAAAGAGTTCGAAAAACTGAATCCGGATATAGAAGTAAAACAGGTTACCTTTCCCTATGAAAATTACAATCAGAAGGTAGCCGCTTCAGTACCTGCAGGAATAGGACCGGATGTAATAAACTTGTTCTACGGTTGGCTCCCAATGTACGTTAACTCAGGATATCTCCAGGAGCTTCCGAAAAATGAGTTTAGTGAAAAGTACTTTAAAGATAATTTCTTTCCTTTTGTCGAAGAAAGCGTCAAATTTAACAGTAAGTACTACTCCGTACCCACTGCCGTAAGAACCCTTGCGCTTTTCTGGAACAAAAAACTGTTTAAGCAGGCCGGTCTTGATCCGGAAAAACCACCCAAGACCCTTACAGAAGCAGTAGAAATGGCGAAAATTCTTTCAAAGTACGACTCAAAGGGAAATCTTCTCCAGGCCGGATTCACTATGCAGCCGGACGGACAGCATCACCATTGGATAAGAGAGGTTCTTGTACGACAGTTTGGTGGAACTCCGTACTCGACAGACAACAAAAAAGTCCTCTACGATAAAACGGGAGCAGCCGGAGAAGTTTTAAAATGGTATACAGACAGAATAACCAAAGATAAAATCGGTTATCCGGGCTTTTTGAATGATGACGTGACTGCTTTCAAGTCACAGAAAGCTGCTATGACTATCGACGGTTCCTTCAGAATAGGAACTCTTAATACGGTAAAAGACCTTGAATATGGCATTGCCGAGCTACCCGAACACAATGGAATAAAATCCAATTTTGCATCCTTCTGGACTCATGCTATTACCACCAATGCCCAGGGAGAAAGACTGACAGCTTCAATAAAATTTCTTAAGTTCATAACTTCAAAACAAGCTATGGAGCTTTGGCTCAAGAATGTTGGAGAACTGCCGGCCAATCCGGAAATTGCAAATAAGTACTCTGAAGATAAGCTTTACGGACCGTTTTTGAAAGGGCTCGCATACGCTCATGCAACTTTTTTTGCTGATGAAGTCGGTCAACGTAATGTGATTCTTGAAGCTATCGATAAAGTAAGACTTAATAACACAGATCCGTCAGTTGCTTTTAAAGAGGCCGCAGATAAGGAACAGAAGATCCTTGATGACTTCTGGGCAGCAAAGTAGAAAAATCATCCGCGGAGCTTTATAGGCTCCGCGGATTTTACAGGGAGGATCAGTTAAATGACTCTTAAACAGAAAAAAGTAGTTACAGCTTACACTTTTCTGGCAGTGCCTATAGTGTTTTTTCTTTTTGTACGATTTTTCCCCATGGTCTACTCTATGGCAATGAGCTTCACCGACTGGAATCTCCTCAAAAAGAACATCAATTTTGTTGGTCTGAATAATTACATGAAGATATTCAGTGATCCTGTATTTGTAACTTCTCTTTTCAATTCTCTCAAATATATTCTTTTCGGAGCACCTTTAGTCATAATCATATCTCTTTTGATGGCTCTTTTGCTTAACAAAATAAGAAAAATACAGTGGCTATACAGGCTTTTATATGTTATGCCTTATATAACACCTATGGTTGCTGTCAGCTGGGTGTGGAGGTGGATGTATCAGCCTCTTCCGTTAGGAGTTTTCAACAATGCGCTTGTTGCCTTGGGAATGGATGTCCAGCCATTTCTTTCAAGCCCTTCACAGGCACTGTTCTGTATAGTTGTAACTACAGTATGGGTGGAGTTTGGCTACTGTGTTGTTATCTTTCTTGCCGGAATACAGACCATCCCCGAGGAGTATCTTGAAGCAGCAAGAATAGATGGGGCAAGCAGGTGGAATATAACCATGAAAATAACCGTACCTCTTCTCAGACCCATAACTCTCTTTCTGGTCGTGACAGAAAGCATACAGTTTTTAAGACTTTTTACTC
The DNA here is from genome assembly GCA_022704305.1 of Thermotogae bacterium. Taxonomy (GTDB): domain Bacteria; phylum Thermotogota; class Thermotogae; order Petrotogales; family Petrotogaceae; genus UBA5851. Next base: position 7,888 of record JAKJGQ010000076.1, read on the forward strand.
AGGTATATAATATGTCTTTCCAGGGGACAGGAGGTCCGCTTGACTCTACCAAACCGATGGCTCTGTACATATATCATAAAGCATTTGTGAATTTTGATATGGGAGTCGCATCCAGTGCAAGCTTTGTTCTGTTTCTCATAATAATGTTTATAACTTTCCTTCAGCTTCGTGTTTTCAAAGACAAGGTAAGCTACTGAGAGGTGCTGTATGACGCGGACAGATAAAAGATTAACCATCTTTGCATATGTTGTTTTAAGTATAATTGCCATAACTACAATATTTCCGTTTTTCTGGATGGTATCTTCTTCCTTTAAAGATGCTTCCCAGATATACGATATGAAGCTTTTGCCTTCAAGTCCTACTTTAGACAATTATAAGAACATTTTCGAATTTTCCCTATTTCCAAAATGGTTTCTCAACAGCTTTATAGTAGCGGCATGTACTACCTTATCCGTACTTTTCTTTGATTCTTTGGTAGGATATACTCTAGCAAAGTATGAATTTCCGGGTAAAAAAATTCTTTTTACCATGATACTCAGTACTCTTATGATACCCACAGAAATGCTTGTTATTCCATGGTATATGATGTCAAAAAATTTTGGCTGGCTTGATTCATACTGGAGCATTATGTTCCCCGGAATGATAAGCGCTTTCGGAATATTCCTGATGAAACAGTTTATGAGTACCGTTCCGGATGAACTTATGGATGCAGCAAGAATAGATGGTCTAAGTGAGTTCAGAATATATTGGAATATTGTTCTTCCTCTAGTGAAGCCTGCTTTGGCTACATTGGCCATATTCAACTTTATAGGAAACTGGAATGCTTTCATGTGGCCGCTTATAGTTTCGTCAAACTCTGAAATGTATACTTTACCGGTAGGACTTGCTTATTTTTCAAGCGAAGCTTCCTTCCAGTGGGAACAGATAATGACCGGTGCAACGGTTTCAATGATTCCTCTGATAATAGTTTTTCTCATTTTCCAGAAACAGATAATAAAAGGCATAGCCCTCTCCGTGTT
>JAKJGQ010000077.1 GCA_022704305.1 Thermotogae bacterium
ATTTGCTGCATACTCATTATCTTGAAAGAGAGTGGCTGTAATAAAAAGATAAGTGTCAGGAGTTTTCCTGACACTTTTTCTATTTTGAAACTTACTTTAAAAAGATACCTTCATTAAAGCATTTAACGTTCAAAATTGTCATTATATAATAATAAACTCTTTTTTTTACAGACAGTTCCTTATTACTAAGATTTTTTTTTGAGTCTAAAAATGTTTTAATATCTATTGTGATAAGTGAAAAAAATTAGCTTTCCTGATAGTCCTTTAAGTAAAAACTTGAGGGCTGTCTTTAATATTATAGTGATTAGAAGGAGGAAAAAATGCAGAAAAAGCAGATTACAGTAAAAAACCCGTCAAGATCTTATCTTATTGAAAAGATTATTGAAAAAAAAGAAGGCAACCTTCTTTCAAACGGAACGGTAAATGTTGATACCAGACCGTTTACGGGTAGATCACCCAAGGATAAGTATATAGTAGAAGATTCTTTTACCAAGGATAAAATATGGTGGGGGCCTATAAACCAGCCTACTAGTAAAGAAACTTTCATATCTTTGAGGCAGGAGCTCAAGGCTCATCTGGACAGTTCAAATGAAGTTTACATTATGAATGGATATGCCGGATTTGATGATAAGTATAGGGTGAATGTGCAGCTTATAACATGTTCGCCTGTTCAGGCACTAGCATATAAAAACCTTGTCATACCAGCAGATGAAGAAAAATTTAAACCCGAACTTACCATATATGCTTCACCTTATTTTTCTGCTGATAAAGCAAAATATAATACTAACTCCGATGTTTTCATCATAATGGATATGAGTGAAAAAGAAGTCATAATCGGGAAAACCGTTTATCCCGGAGAAATTAAAAAGTCGATATTTACATATATGAATTTTGCTCTTCCGCTTAAAGGAGTTTTTTCTATGCATTGTTCTGCAAATACCGATTCTGAAAATAAGCACACAGCTCTTTTCTTTGGTCTTTCGGGAACAGGAAAAACAACTCTTTCAGTAGTTGAAGATAGGCTTCTTATAGGTGATGACGAACATGCATGGCATGATGAAGGTATATTCAACTATGAGGGCGGTAGCTATGCAAAAATAATAAACGTTTCAGAGGATGAAAACCCTATGATCTATCATGCACTGAAATATGGTGTAATGACCGAAAATGTTGTATTCAATGATCAAAGGATTGCGGATTACTCTGACCAGACTATCACCGAGAATACACGTGCATGTATTCCACTAGATATGCTTGAAAATGTAAAATCAGACGGAAAGGCCTCGCATCCGGAGACTATATTCTTTCTTTCTGCTGATGCATTCGGAATACTTCCACCTATTGCCAAGCTTGAGGAAGCACAGATTTATGATTATTTTTTACTTGGATATACCGCTAAACTTGCAGGAACAGAAAGAGGAGTAAAAGAACCTTCTCTTACGTTTTCAGAGTGCTTTGGAAAACCTTTTATTCCACTGAATCCTAAGGTATATGCACAGATGCTTCTTGAGAAAGTAAAACGCTATGGGGCTGAGGTATACCTTGTTAACACAGGTTGGATAGGCGGGGCGTACGGTACGGGTTCAAGAATAAAACTCAGATATACCAAGAGACTGGTTAATGCAGCTATTAACAGAGAATTAAAAGATTTCGAAAAATTTGAAATACTTGATCTTAAGATACCGAAAGTTTGTGAAGGTGTTCCTTCTGAGATTCTTAATCCTTCAAATGTCTGGACTAGCAAATCTGAGTATGAAAAAAAGGCTAAAGAACTGTATAGTAAGTTTAAAGAACACTTTGAAAAATTTTAATCATTTATATCCTGCTATGGAGCTTTGCTCCATAGCTTTTTTCGGGAGGACAGAATATGTATACTTACGGATTAATAGTTTTTTCGGAAGATGAGGAAAAAGCATATGCAAAAGCTCTTGAGTGTTCAGGCAGATACTCTCAGGGAAATATTTCTATGGCAATAAATTTTGCTGATGATGAGGAATACTTCAATGACACCGTAACGAGTCTTTCATCTATGTATCTGGATTTAAAAGAGAGTTCTGAAAACCTTCTTTCTATATATGAAAAAAAGCTTGATAAAGAAGATTTTCTTATTTCACAGCTTCACGAGAATCTGAAACGTTATGAAAGTCATCTATATTCATATCCAAAAGAATGGAAGATTGTTATTTACAATGATGGTGAAGTAATTCATATCGATAGTTCTGAAATACTTATAAGTTTTCTAAATGGAAAAGACAAAACTCATATATATCTTTTTATTATTGATGCACAATAAAAAAACGAAGGGGAAACCCCTTCGTTTTTTTTATGACTATTCAAATTTAGAAATTTTCATGGTTACAGTTTTCACTCCGTCGCTTTCCGAAAGTTTAAATGTTTCATTGACACCGCTTCTTATCTGTTCAAGAATCACCCCGAATCTTGTGGAGTTGGAAAAGTCTTCACGTGTCTTTTTCCATAAGATCATCCTCAGCGTTTCAACAACTCTCGCTGAATCAGCGGAAATGAGGTTTTTCGCTTTATCGCTCTGAACAATCATAGAAAATTCTGTTATATAGACTTTATTTTTATAGTCTATATTTATGGGATACTCAGAAGAAATAATACTTACTTTAATAGCAACTGGAGTAGCCGTTTTCTCAACAACCTTCTCTACATACTGTATGACTGGTTTTGAAGAGCCGTAATACTTTATGGAAGTCTCTCCCTGGTATACCGGCGATACATATGAGTCCTTAAGTGAGTATACGTAAACTTTATCTCCGTCTACTCTTGTAAAAAGATAGTTGTCGACTATCTTTATACCGTTTATATCTTTTACATCAACATTTTTTTTGATCACTGGATTTTTAAGGTCTTTTATATCAGCTATGGTGAATCCGGACTGGTCTCTTAATATATATAAATAGTTTTCTTTTTTTATAACGTCAGTTACATTACCGTCAAGCTTTATGCTAGAAAGTTCTGTGGGTTTTTTAGGGTCTTTTACTTCATAGATTGTAACCCCCATCCTTCCGCTTGGAGCAAACAGGTACTCTTGGTCTTTTTCTGCCGAAGCCGTTCTAAATACAGCATTGCTTTCAGTGGACTGTCCGAAAGAATTTTTTGCAATCACTTTCAAAGTATATGTTTTACCAGGAGATAGCTTTTTATACTCATACATAAGATCCTTTATATTTTCTGCAATTTTAAACTCAGTTCCATCATCTTGTTTAAGGTATAAATCATAAGCTAGATCTAATGAATCAACGCTTGCAGGCTGCCAGACAAAGAAATAATTCGTACTTATTATAAGCTCATTGTTTTCAGGCGATATTATTTTGGGAGGTACGGGGGGTATAAGCGCCGAAAGAGATAATGCGTCGGAAAATTCGTATATTCGGTTGTCTTTTAAAACTGAAAACTTTAACTCTGTGCCAAGGGCTGAAAATCCTTTCAAAGATACGGTATTGATAGATGTTTCGTACGAAAATTCAAATTTATCGTTGGTTTTTGAATATACAAGATATTTGTCAAATCCTGCGGGAAGATTTACTGATAGATCATTTCCAATCTTAACGGGCTTAAGGTCATAAAGAACCTGCTCTCTTGAAAGGAAAAAATCTTTGCTTGTTTTGTCTTTTATAAAAATTGATTCTTTGTGCGAAAAAACTATATAGTTTTTTGAGTTTATGGCAGAAACTTCGATCGAGTAGTTATCTTCTTTTAATTTGGGTATTAAAATAGGATCGTTTAGTCCGTACTCTTTTACGAAACTTGTCTTCCCAGAAATACTGACTTTTATCTTTTGAATGTCTTCTGTTATATCTGTGTTAGGAATGGAATAACTTAAAGTCAGTTCGTGCTTCTTGCCGGAAAATACAAAAAAAAGTATAAGTGCCGAAATAAGCAACAAAACACCTATTGTACTCAGCAAGTAGATTTTTTTCATTGGAAAACGGTTTTCTTTTTTCTTTTCGCTCAAAAGATCCTGAAATTCATTTTTGCTTGAATTATTTTCGGTATCGTTAGGCATCTTATCACCCCCATGGGAAATTATATCATATTTTTAAACAAAACTAAATTATCAGGATATTAATGATAATTAAATGGGTGGATTTGAAATCCACCCATGATATATCATTCTATTAAAGAATCCATTATTGAAGCAAGGTTTATAAAAGATTGTTTCAGTGATGCTCCACCAACAAGACCTCCATCAATATCTTTTTTCAAGAACAAGCCAAGGTAATTTGACTCACTTACACTTCCGCCATAAAGTATGGTAATACCATCTGCTGCTTGTCTTGAATATAACTTTGCGATAAGCTCACGTATAAACTCATGGACTTGCTGTGCTTGCTCTGGAGAGGCTACTTTTCCAGTTCCTATTGCCCAGACTGGCTCATACGCGATAACAACCTTCTGCAAATCATTGGCAGAAACATTTTTAAGGCCTTTTTTTACCTGAAGCTCTATTATATTGAATGTGAGATTATCTTCGCGATCCTGAAGCTGTTCGCCGACGCATAATATGGGAATCAGTCCTTCATCAAGTGCTTTAAGAACTTTTTGATTTATCAGTTCGTCACCTTCATGGAAGATATGTCTTCTTTCAGAATGTCCCAGTATCACATAATCAACCGATATATCCTTAAGCATACAAGCTGATACTTCACCGGTAAAAGCACCGCTTGATTCATGATACATATTTTGCGCACCAGTGAAAACATGAGTTCTGTCCACATACTCAGATACTCTTTCAAGAGCGGTAAAGGGTACGCATAGCACGGAAGTTATTTTTTTAAACTCCTGAAGTTTTGGAACAATAGTACAAGCAAACTCAGCAGCTTGCGAAGGCGTTTTATTCATCTTCCAGTTGCCAGCGAGAATGAATTTCCTAATGCCTAGATTTTTTTTTTGAGAGATGCTGGCGATTCCGGGAAGGGTTATTCCCTCAAGATACTCCAGCGAAGCACCTCCACCTGTGGATACATGGGAGAACATCTGTGCCATTCCAAACTCTTCGGCAGCGGCAGCGGAATCTCCTCCCCCAACAACGGTTATAGTTTCTTTGGTTGTCATTGAGGATATTCTTTTTGCAATCTCTTTTGTACCATAAGAAAAATCAGGTATTTCAAAAACTCCCATAGGTCCATTCCATATAATTGTTCTGGCACCACTGAGTTTTTCAGAGAAAAGTTTAATTGTTTCTGGTCCGATATCTAATCCCATCCATCCTTCTTCAATTCCATCATCTATTGAAACAAGCCGGTTTTCTGTTCCTGCTTCAAGTTTTTTTGCAACAGTAGAATCGACTGGAAGTACTATTTCCACATTTTTAGAAGCTGCTTTCTCAAGGAGCTCTCTTGCAAAATCAACTTTATCAGCCTCGTATCTGGAAGAACCTATATTTTTGCCCTGTGCCTTGAGGAAGGTAAACATCATGGCTCCACCTATCAATATTTTATCTGCTTTTTCAAGAAGATGGTTTATGACATTAATTTTATCAGATACTTTTGCTCCTCCAAGAACAACTACGTATGGATGTTCCGGTTCGTAAGTGACCTTGCTTAGGAATTTTATCTCCTTTTCCATCAGAAACCCGGCGACACTGGGAATATAACTTGCAATTCCAACATTCGAAGAATGAGCTCTGTGTGCTGTGCCAAAAGCATCATTTATGTGGATATCTGCCAAACCGGCCCAATACTTGGCTAAATCCGTATCATTTTTTTCTTCACCCTTTTCAAATCTAGTATTTTCAATTAAGAGTATGTGTCCTTGCTGAAGGTTCTCCACAGCTTTATTAACGCTTTCACCGCGGGTATCTTCAACGAAAGAAACCAGAGATGGCATAAGCTCGTTGAGTCTTTCAGCAACCGGTTTCAGAGAAAATTCCTGATCAGGACCATTTTTGGGTCTTCCAAGATGTGAAAGAAGTATAACCTTTGCATTATGGTCTATAGCGTATTTGATAGTCGGAAGAGCCGCAGTTATTCTTGTATCATCTGTTATTTTTCCGTTTTTTACGGGAACATTAAAATCCACCCGCATAATAACTTTTTTTGAGTTCAGATCAATATCCCTTACTGTAAGCATGTTCATGAAACTCACCTCCGTTATATATTAGGCATATTTTCAAAACCGCTCAGATACTTTTGAGAAATTTTCTCAGATTCGGTTTCTTTCAGTTCGGAAGCTTTTTCTAAAGCTTCATTGGTAGCGGCTATTATCATATCTTTAATTATATCAATACTCTCGCCCTGAAGCTCTGGAGATATATCAATGTTTTTAATTTTTAGATCGCCCCCGGCAGTTACTGTTACTACTCCGCCTCCGCTGCTTGCCTTAACTTCCTGTGATGCAAGCTTTTCTTCCAGTTCCGCCATTTCTGCTTCCATAGCTACCTGAGCTTTTTGAGCTTCTTTTAGCAGCTGCCCCATATCGGCTTTTTTAGAAATTCCCGGTTTTAAGGATCTTCCCCCAAGACTTTTAATTTTTTTGGCCATCGATTCTCTCTCCTTTCAAATTAAATATTACACAAATTTAATTATACCATTTTATATAGAAAAAGCAAAAAAAATAGTAAAATTAGAGTATAAAAGTTTATAAGCGGGTGTAATAAAGTAGTGATAGAATTTTTTAGATGAAAAACAGGAGGTGGGTACTTGCGTGCAGTTATAATTGATGGTTATGTTGATGAACCTGCTGTTTTAGGCGTACCGCCATATATATCGCCGTATATAAGATACAGTGCCGGTGCATTGATTTACCGTTCAATAGAAACAGACTACATAACAATTGATGAAATAAGGAAAAATGATTTTTTTTCTTCTTTTGATTCATATGATTACATAATAATCATAGCTGGAACAACTGTTCCTGGTCATTATTTTATGGCTACTCCAATCTCTCTTTATGAGATAAAAAAGATATTTGATTATAATTCCAGGCCATTGAAGGTGCTTGGAGGCCCTATAGCAAGGGGTTATACTCTTAAAGGAGGCAGTAGTGCACTTTTACTTAAAGATTATCTGAAAGAATCGGTAGACTTTGTAATCCCGGGCGATATTGAAAAGTTCTTGTTCAAATATCCGGTTTCTGATGATTATAATCTTGAAGAAAGGTCTGATTATGAGCTTACCGATATGTTAAGTACTTTGGGAGCACAGATAGTAACTAAGCATCATATGTTTCCTAATGTAATGTTGGAAATAGACGTATCCCGCGGCTGCGACAGAAAGGACGGTTTTTGTTCATTCTGTACTGAGCCTCTAACACATGGGGCTTATCGTGAACGAAAGGTTAGTTCAGTTATTTCGGAAATAAAAACACTTAATTCGCTGGGAGTTAGAAACTTCAGATTCGGAAGAAGCGCAAATTTTCTGGCTTATGGAAGCGCTGTAAATAAAAATCTTCCCAATCCGGCTCTTTTTGAAGAGCTTTATTCAGAAATATCAGGGTTGTCCGATGTTCTTCATACTGATAATGCCAATGCAGATTTTATAGCAAAATATGAAAAGGAATGCAGGAAGATTATAGGAACAATAGCTAAGTATAATACCTCAGGTGATATTCTCTCATTCGGAGTTGAAACCTTTGATCCTGAAGTATCTCAGAAAAACCGTCTTTACAACAGTAATGACAGCATATTAAAGGCAGTACAGATAGTAAACGAAGAAGGAGGCTGGAGGGATAGCGATATGATTCCCAAGATTCTTCCGGGTATCAACATCTTGTACGGACTGCTTGGTGAGACTAAAGATACATATGAGAAAAATATAGAGTATTTAAAGATGATTTATGATAAAAAGTTTATGCTCAGACGCATAAATGTAAGGCAGGTTATGGTCTTTCCTGGAACTTTTCTTTATGATAACAGAGAAAAAGTATCTTTTGATAAAAAAAGTTTTGTGAGGTTTAAGGAATTTATGACTGAATATGATTCTCTAATGCTGCAAAGAGTATTTCCTATTGGAACGGTGATAAGAAATATACTTCCTCAGGAAAACAGAGGGGAAATTTCATTTGGAAGGCAGATAGGAACTTATCCTATACTTTGCGGTACATATTCAGATGTAAAAATGGATGTTTTTTTTGACGGAAAAGTTGTTGATTATGGGTCGCGTTCAGTTACTGTCATAGATAATTCTAAACGCATGAAGGATCTTTCTGTAAGAGAATTAAGTTCAATAAAAGGCATAGGAAGAAAGACTGCTGAGGCAGTATTTCTCAGCCAAGATTCATCAGTTGATAAAATGATTTTGGAAAGGAAACAGAAAGAGATTCTTCAAAGTGTTTTTAAAGGCTGAGAACCATCTCATATTGCTGAAGAAAAATCTTAGAGCCCAATGCCAGCAATACAGAATTAAGTGGATCATTTTGAGGAAGAGATACGGTGATTAAAGGCTTTCCGAAGGAGCTCAGATAGGATATAGCATCTTGAATAATATTACTATACTTGACAGTGAAGTCAGTCTGGTATATATCAACAATATAGGTGGTATCTTCTGTTCTTCCCCACAGCATTTTTCCTATTTCTTTATTTTCCGATCGTATCTGGTTCATGAAGTAATCTTTTTTGCTGTTTTGTATCGAAGTAATTTCCCTTTGCCAGTTAGGAGCTCTTTTGGCTTTTAGAAGGACGTCATGGTGTATTGAACTTTTTGAGCAGTTCAAGGAATAATTAAACTTATGACATGAAGTTTTTTCTGGAATTATAAAAGAATCAAGAGTACGGGAGATTTTAAAGCCATTTTTGATATAAAAATCAACTGCACGAGTTTGACTGCTTTCGACTTCAAGCTGCAGTGATGAAAATCCTTTTTTTGAAAGATCGTAAAAAACATTATT
>JAKJGQ010000078.1 GCA_022704305.1 Thermotogae bacterium
TCCGGATGGAACTATTGCCATTCCTTTGGCTCCTGAAGTTAGTACTACTTCGGCCTCAACAGTTGGATTTCCTCTGGAATCAAGAACTTCTCTGGCATGTACCGAAATGATTTCATCGTAAATATACTCCATCTAAAAGCACCTCCTGACATATGATTAAAGTTTTTCAACTACTCGTGTTCCTACATTTTCACCTTTTAATGCCTTAATAAGATTATCCTTCATGAAAAAATCCAGAACTACTATCGGCATATTGTATCTTTGGCATATAGCAAAAGCCTCCGTGTCAAGAACCTTAAGATTTTTTGATATGGCCTCTTCATATGTAATTGTATCATATTTCAAAGCATCATTATATTTTTTTGGATCTTTCGTATATATTCCGTCCACTTTGGTCGCTTTTACAATAAGCTCAGCCTTCATTTCGACTGAACGTATAGCTGCAGCTGTATCAGTTGTAAAAAAAGGGTTTGAAGTACCGCCTGCAAAGATCACAACGTATCCTGAGCTGAAGTACAGATCAATATCGTCGTATTGAATAGGCTTAACAGACGGAAGCGATACTATCTGTGAGACTACCACGGTTTTTATACCTTGCTTTTCGAAGAAATCCTTAAGATAAACAGCATTTATAACTGTCCCAAGCATACCTATATTATCAGCTATGCTATTGGTGAGCTTGTCAAGTTCCTTTCCTCTGAAAAGATTTCCTGCTCCCACTACCATGCCAATATTAAAACCTTCGTTAGATACTTTTTTAATCTCCTGGGTGAGATACTCTATGGCATCATCGTTGAAACCTTTTTGTCCTTCACCAGAAAGGACTTCGCCGCTGAGCTTTAACAGAACTCTCCGTTTCATAAAAGTACCTCCAACAAAATAAAAGGGTGGCATATCCCACCCTGATCGAAATTATTCACCTATTGCGTATCTTGTAAACTTGTCAACCTTTATGTTTTCACCAATTTTTGCTATTACCTGTGTTATAAGATCTTTAACTTTTTCGCCTTCACCAAAAACATAAATCTGATCAAGCAGACAGTTCTCTTCATAAAATTTGTTTATCTTATTTTCAACTATCTTATCTACAATGTTTGCAGGTTTTCCGGAGGCTTTCACTTCTTCTGTGTAAATTTCCTTTTCCTTACTTAAAATATCTTCCGGAACATCCTCCTTAGAGAGCCATCTGGGACTCATTGAAGCTATCTGAAGGCTTATTTTTTTTGCAAGGTCATGAAAATCCTGTGTTCTGGCAACAAAATCTGTCTCGCAGCCCAATACCAAAAGTACTCCGACTTTTTCATTATGATGTATATAAGAGTATACTATTCCCTGTGTGGTTACTCTGTCAATTTTTTTCGCCGCTTTAGCAATTCCTTTTTTTCTTAAAAGCTCTACTGCCAAATTGACATCACCGTTTGATTCCACAAGGGCATTTTTGCAGTCCATCATACCTGCTCCCGTCATTTCTCTCAGCTGTTTCACCATATCTGGAGTTATTGCCATTTTTATGTTACCTCCTCAAAGAAAATATATAGATTTATAAAAAGATTAAAAATATAGTACCGATATAAAAAATCTATTTAAATAAAAAAGTTAAGTTCTATGTAAAAACCACATCATATTCTAACACGGGAATTTGTCTATAAGGATAAATTATTATTAACAAATTTATGTCTGAACAAATTTAAGCTTAAGCTCTCTTTCGATAAGTGGAGAAACCCAGGTACTTACGTCTCCACCAAACTTAGCAACTTCTTTTACCATTGAAGAAGAGATAAAAGAATAAGTAACGTCCGACATCAGAAAAAAAATCTCCAGCCCAGGGCACATAGACCTGTTAGCGTTAGCCATCTGCAGTTCAAATTCAAAATCTGTGACAGCCCGAAGTCCACGTATAACACATTTAACACCTTTTTTTCTGGCATAATCGACCATCAGACCGCAATGATAATCTACCGATACGTTACTCAGGTGTTCAAGTGAAAGACCGGTAAGTTTTACTCTTTCTTCAACAGAAAAGAGATACTTTTTTGAGGGGTTATGCATTACAACTACGTGAATATGATCAAATATCTTGGATGTTCTTTCTACGATATTTATATGACCCAAGGTTACAGGGTCAAAGCTTCCAGGATATATTGCAATCCTCTCACTCATTTTTCACCTCTCCGTACTTTATAATTTCACCGGAGCCTAAAAGAAATCCGTCGTAGTCATAGAAAACAGCAAACTGGCCCGGAGTTATAGCAAAGATAGGTTCTTCAAATACTACTTCGGCAGTATCGTCATTACGGAAAAAGATACTTGCTTTTTTCTCTTCAGATTTTTTCCGAATTCTGCATACAATGTTTTTGATAGAATTTTTTTCTGTGAAAAAATTCAAATTGTTTGCAATAAGTGATCTGAAATAAAGTTTTTCGGTAGGAGCGACCACTAGAGTATTGTTGATTGGATCTATACTGTATACATGCAAACGCTGATTTATGGCTTTATCAAAAAGCAATCCGTTTCTTTGACCAATTGTATAAAAAGTATAACCTTTATGCTTTCCAATAACTTTCCCGTTAAGGTCTAAGATCTTTCCCTCACCTGGATCAACAGAGTTTTCACGGAGAAATCTATAACTATTTTCATCCGGAATAAAGCATATTTCCTGACTGTCTGGCTTATTTGCCACAGTTAAATTAAGAGATGTAGCAATTTCTCGTATTTGTGACTTAAAAAGCTTTCCCAATGGAAAGTAAAGGAAGTTAAGGTATTCTTTATGAATTTGAGATAAAAAGTATGATTGATCTTTATAGCTATCCACACCGTGTCTTAAAAGAAAAGCGTTGTAATGCTCTGAGTATTCATTTATTACATAATGACCGCTTGAAACATACTTTGCACCAATTTCCTTGGCTATTTCAACAGCCTTGCCGAATTTAAAGTATCTATTACATACTACACATGGATTAGGGGTTATTCCTATTTTATAACTGTTCAGGAAATAATCGATAACTTTTTTTCTGAAATCTTCATGTACTTCTACAATAAAAAAATCACTTAGATTAAGCTGTTTTGCAACGTTTTGTGCATCGTAAGTATCAGACGGACTGCAACAGATCTTATTTTTTTCAGGGGTAGCCTCGAAAAAATTATCGGGTACGGTTTTAAAGTGAAGACCAACTACATCGTAGCCTTCTTCTTTAAGCAGGTATGCTGCAACTGAACTATCAACCCCTCCACTCATAAGCAGGAGAATTTTATCTTTATTCAGAAGCCTCACCACCGTGTTTTTCTATATTTGTACCATAATCAATAATATCCTGAAGGGTTATTCTATCCAACTCTATCATCATAACGTTATAAACTCTCTTCCAAACGAACTCTACTGCGCAGTTAACGTTTCTTTTACAGCTATCGGTTATGCAGTCATATGCCTGAAGTGGCTTGTCAAGTACTGCTACTATTTCGCTCAGCCGTATATCAGAAGGCTTTTTTTTCAGAACGTATCCACCATATCTTCCCCTTAAGGAATCAAGAATATTAGCTTCTCTTAGTTCACTAAAAATTTTTTCAAGAAAATCACGCGGAATATTTTGATTTCTTGAAAGTTCAGTTATAGACACCTTTTCTTTTCCTTCGTTATTAAGGATACAAAGTTCATATAAAGCTCTGAGAGCATAGCTACTTTTTACAGTCAGCCCCATTTCATCCCTCCTGTTTTTTACCTACGATGAATAGTTCGACATCTTCTGTTGTAAATGCTTGTCTTACATCGTTTATATATACATCGATTCTATTTCCGAGTATCTTTCCTCCGGTATCTTCCACAACAAAAAAACCGTTGTTGGGCATTTCTGCATATTTGGGAATATAGACGACTGTCCCCAGCGGAAGAACCTTTGGATCTGCCGCAATTGTTTGGAAGTTTGTGGGAACAACCCCGGATTTGGTCAATCTGAATGCCGGATAGTATATAAGCCGGTCATCCCATTCGGTATAAAAAGTAGCCAGGAATGTACCTAAGGATTTGAAAAAAAGCTTAAGCGGATCTTTAGGTTCACCGGATTTCCAAAGTTCTATTGTAACCATTTTATCTTTTTTAACAGTTCCTAGTGAAGTGTCTGTAGTTACCATTGAAGATACCGAAACGCTTAATGAAACAAGGTTAGAGTAAACTGTAACCAGAGAATTTCCGTGATCAACCTTCACATAAAATGTATCGTTCTGACTTTTGCCGCTGTCAATAACTTTACCTGGCAGTATAGGATATATCTTTTCATTGCTCAAAGGTAGTATTCCTATACCTGTAGAAGTACCGACCGATATGCGCTGGCCAAATTTGACAACAATTCGTTCGTAATTCGACGGTGTGGTCGTTTTTAAAGGCCATTTTATATACTTTTCAACACTGTCTACAGGAATAATTATCTTCTGTCCAACTTTCAGAGTGTTTGGGTTTGTAATCTTATTAGCCGCGGTCAGGATTTCAACTCCGTTCTGACCAAGTCCAAACGTCTGAGATATTGCACTCAGAGTGTCTCCACTTTTTAGTGTATATACAAACTGATCCGTGCTTTCAAAAATTTCTTTCAGTTCCGCATCACTGAGACTCATCAAGGCTATATTTACCCTTTTTTCAAGCTCCGATACTTTAGTATTCATTCGTTCATCGAAGTTTGTAACGGGTTTTGAAAGAATAGATTCAAACTGATTTGAAATTGAATTATACTTTGTTTGAAGCTCGGAGATATTTTTTTCTAGATTTTGAACCTTAAGGATGCTTTCAGACTGGGATTTGTAGAAAAGCTTGGAAACAGCCTGTTCTGTCTGAATATCTATTGTTTCATCAACATATGGAGCGAAATCTATTTTGGCTATCTCATCCCGGATCATCTGGGCCATATTGCCATTCTGAAGAAGATAACTGTTTGATTTTTTGATCTCGTTTTCAAGTTCAATAATCTTTTCGTTTATAGTGTTTACAGACTCTATAAGAGCATCAATTTCAGTATTTCTGTCAATGGATCCGGAAGAAATACTGTCTGTTTGACCATTTTGAGTTATACTCTGTAGCAAAGAGTCGGGTAAAACAACTTTCGGAGGAAGAGTGCTTTTCTGCTGCTGAGTATCTTTTTCTACCGGGACTTCTATATACTGTATTATGGGAGTCGGAACTTCCGGTTTATAGTTTTTAAAGGCAGCATCAAGGTTAAGCAGAGTTTTTTCAAGTAAGTTCATTTTTACATAAAGTTCTTCATATCTTCTATTTATATCTTCTACAGACTTATTTGTGCTTACTTTGAAATCTTCGAAAGAATAAACGGCAGGAGATTGCTGTATCTGATATTTTGTTGTTTCAGCAGGGATAGCAGAAACCAAGGCGGCTACCTTTGATGCTAGCAGAGCAGTATCTGTGCTGTTTTTTTCAATCCTGCGGTATATATCTGCAATATCGGTGTTCACATCAGAAGAAGCATCTTTTGTTTCAAAAATAAAAGTTTCAAGCAGATTAATGCGTCTTTCCATTATAAGGTAACTGTCTTTAATGTTGTTTATTGTATCCTGGAAAGAATTCTGAGAAATATTTACATTCATTATATCTACTCTATTTGAGAGTTCTAAAGATTTTACTGCAAGATCATTTATTTTGCTTTCAAGAGATATTAGCCTTGAATTAAAGGATAAAATACTCTGGTTTATGCTCTCAAAATCATTTTTTTTGGCAAGCTCTTTTAAAACAAGCTGATACTCCTCTTTAGTAACGTACTTATCTGAGTCTATAATCTGATATGTAACAACCGTGGCGACTTTTGTTGCTGGTTCGGGCAGAACTGCTGCTGGGGGTGTCTGAAACAAGGCACAACCATTTAATACGAATACAGAAAATATCAAAATAACAAAAAAAATCATGCCTTTCTTCACTTTATTTCCCCCCTGATGGTTTTAGCTGCTTTTATATACTGATTCCGAGAGTTTTTATACTTTGAAACTAATTTATCCAAAGTGATAATTGCCTGTTTTTTATTTCCCAGCCTGTAATTTACATAACCCTGAAAAAAAAGAGAGAAAATGGCATCATTATCTGATACAGCTTTTTCAAAAAAGCGTTCACAAATCTTCATTACATCAATAAGAATCTTGAGTTCTTTAGAATCATCCTTTTTCTCTCTGTAAGACCACGCTAAACGCAGAAGCAATCTAGCTACCTCAAAAGGCTTTTCCATGATAGCATATATTTCAGAGCTGACAACAAGCTGTTTTTCATAGAAAACAACAGATTTATTCTCCGAATTGTTAATCTCAAATCTATCATCTTCATCGATACTGTCAAGATAATCATGAATTTTCGATGTGCGTGAAGGATTTAAATTTTTTAGCAGAGTATCCTTGTCTTTTACAAGAAAAGAAAACTTACATTTTGGACAAGACACTATTCCATATAAAGAAGGATTTATCCCCTTATAGTTGGGTTTAAGATCAGCATCATAACTTTCAACTTTTACTGCGCTGGATTTTACATTAATAAAAGAATATTCATTTGAACAGAAAGGACATTTTATAATATCCTTCCAAAAGTCAGCCATCAGACTCCTCCATGCCTAAAAGAGCGCTGCAGTATGCCTTTGGCTCAAATATCTTCAGATCGTCTGCCTTTTCACCGATGCCAATCATCTTAACCGGGATATGAAGCTCGGTGTTTATTGCAAATGCGATTCCTCCTTTGGCTGTACCGTCAAGCTTAGTTATTATTATTCCTGTTATGTCAACGGCCTCTTTGAAAGCCTGAGCCTGAACTATTCCATTTTGACCTGTTGTACCGTCAAGTACGAGAATCACTTCATCAGGTCCACCTGAAATTTCTTTATCGATAGTTCTTTTTATTTTTTTCAATTCATCCATAAGATTGCTTTTGTTATGCAACCTTCCGGCAGTATCAATGATCAAAATATCTTTGTCCTTGGATTTAGTATGAACCAAAGCGTCATAGACAACAGCGGCAGCATCAGAACCATTTTGATGGGCAATAACTGTTGCTCCGGTTCTTTCGCCCCATGTTTTTAGCTGTTCAATAGCTGCTGCTCTGAAAGTATCACCGGCAGCAAGAACAACAGATCTGCCTGACTGTGCATACAATTTTGCAAGTTTTGCTATCGATGTGGTTTTCCCGCTTCCGTTAACGCCGACTACAAGGATTACATAGGGTTTTTTTGAGGGCGAAAGATTGATAGGCTGACAGCTTAGATTCTCCGCCATTATATCGCGCAGAATCTTGAGAGCGTCTTCTCCTTGTGTATATCTTTGTTTTAAGGCCGACAGTATATTATCAGCACTCTGCATCCCCATATCTGACATTATAAGGAGTTCCTGCAGTTCATCAAGAGTTTGCTCGTCTAGTTTATTCGTTTTAAAAATTGATTTTATATTATCAAAAATTGCTTCCTTAGCCTTGCTGAGTCCTTTCTTTAAATCATCAAAAAATCCCATCAGACACCTCCTTAAAAGCTGTTCAGTAGGAATTATATCATTTTGACATGAAAATACCAAATCTATCACTGAAAAAACTTTCTAAGCAAATTAAGAGCCAGTATATTGTATATTTATCAAAAAAGTCATTGACATAAATAAGACAAATATGGTAGAATTATTTAAATAAGATAAAAATAGGAGGAATTAAAAATGTCTAAAATTCTTGAAATTTTTGATCTCAGGGCCAGTATAAAAGAAGATGGCAGAGAAATACTCAAAGGTATAAATCTTTCGATAAGTGAAGGAGAAACTCATGCAGTGATGGGTCCCAACGGATCGGGAAAATCTACTCTTGCAAACGTGATAATGGGAAACCCAAAGTATGAGATTACAAACGGCGATATACTATTTATGGGCAGATCAATAAAGAATTTATCTACCGATGAAAGAGCTAAGCTGGGACTGTTTATGTCATTCCAGATGCCTGAAGAAATAGATGGTGTAAAGATGAGACAGTTCATAATAAATTCATACAGAAATATGAAGCCGGATGATGAGATCACGGTACTAAAATTAAGCTCAAAGATCTCTGACTATGCTAGAGATCTTATGCTTGGCGATGAATTTCTTCAGAGATATACCAACTTTGGTTTTTCGGGAGGAGAAAAGAAAAAAGGTGAAATACTCCAAATGGGAGTTCTTGAACCTAGACTTGCAATTCTTGATGAAATTGATTCTGGTTTGGATATTGATGCTATGAGAATAGTTGCTCAAAGTATAACAAAAATAAAGAACGGGAAGACAGCCTTGTTGCTTATAACTCATTATCAGAGAATTTTAAACTATGTTGTCCCAGATTTTGTTCATGTGTATATAGATGGCCAGATTGTTACAACAGACGGAGCCTCTCTTGCAAAGGAAATTGAAGAAAAAGGCTATAACTTTGTGAAAGCAGGTGATGTACATGAGTGATAATCAAGATATAATATACGATCTGCAAAAAGGTCAGGAAAAGTATGATTTCAGAAATAAGCAGGCCGCAAAATCTATGGTTATTCCTGGTCTTAACGAAAGCATAATAAGGGAGATCTCTGAATCTAAGAGTGAGCCACAGTGGATGCTTGAGCAAAGACTGAATGCCTTTAAGATATATGAAACATGGCATGAACCTAACTTCGGTGTTGATCTTTCCAAT
>JAKJGQ010000079.1:0-2025 GCA_022704305.1 Thermotogae bacterium
ATACGTAAATATGAGAAATTAAAAAGAAGTATGCCCGAAAAGATCAAGTTTGATGCAGAGCCTGTTAAAGTTGAGACTGTAATGAAGATAAAGTATCAGGTTGTCAGAATTGCGGAACATGAGTATGAAATAGTAGGGGAAGATATAGTTCAGCTTCTTTCAAAATTCAATATATTTCAGATGGACTCAAGGAAAAAAATTCTTGGCATACTTGAAAAAAACGGATTGGAAAAGTTATTGAGACGAGCCGGAGTATCTGAGGGAGATACTATTTATTGCGGAGAATTTGCCTTTGAATATATAAGGTGAGTGATTTTTGATGACAGTGGTCTTTGGCGGAGCATTTAATCCGCCCCATGTAGGGCATCGAATAGTTGCTGAAGCAGCATATGATCTTTTAAAACCAGAAAAATTTTTAATAATACCTACTTTTATATCTCCGCATAAGATGGGATCTGATATTGCAGCCTACGATAAGCGGATGAAGTGGTGCCGGAAAACATTTCCGTGCGAAAGGTTTTATGTCAGCGATATTGAAAGCACTTTAGACGGAAGATCGTATACTTACAATACTGTTACTAAACTGCTTTTAAGTTATAGTGATGTGTATTTGCTTATAGGGGAGGATTCTTTTCTTTCTTTTAACAGATGGTATATGGCAGAGGAGCTTTATAAGCTGTGTAAGCTTGTTGTTTATCCAAGATTTTTTGATGAAAGAGGATTTTTGGGAAGTACTAGACAGTTCATAAAACTTCAAAGTCCCATCATAGATATTTCTTCATCCATTATCCGTAAAAGTCTTTCCCTTGGACTAAATGTTTATGGTATGGTAGATGACGCAATATATAATGAAATAAAAGTAAACTACAAATGAAAAATAAAAATTCATATTGACAAACAAAAAATTATAGTGTATAATAAAAAACGTTAAACTGAGAAACTGAGCAATGCCTGGGTGGTGGAATTGGCAGACACGTATGGTTGAGGGCCATATGAGGCTTTTCTCGTGCGGGTTCAAGTCCCGCCCCAGGCACCAAAGGACAGCAGAAGCTGTCCTTTTTCTTTTCTTATAGATATGAAATATGATAAAATTTTAAATGCTAAAAGAAAAAGATGGTGATAAAAATGAAGATAGAAAAAGAACGTAAGTATATTTTTGATGATCAGACAGTAGCTTTGAACCTTATCAGGAAAGCAAAAACCAGATCTTTAATCTTTCAATGGTATCTTGATGAAGGAGAACGGATCAGACTGGAAATTTCTTCTGAAAAGTTTTCATGGACAAGAAATTTTAAAACAGAAATTGATATTCAGTCAAGGTATGAAGATGAAAGTAGTCTTAATCCATCTGATGTGGAGTTTAATAGGCTTTCCACGTATCCGGTGGTCGTAAAAAACAGATATTTTCTTGAGTATGATCCTGAAATAATTGTAGATGAGATTTTAAACCCAGCAGAAATGATAAAATATAATATGCCTCAGACCGGAGAAAAATTATTTTTAATGGAAATAGAGGAAAAAAATACATTTGTAGAGGATCTTTCGGAATTTGTGAACAAAATTTTTACCAATGAAAGTTTGATTGATGTTACCGGACTGAAGAAGTATAAAAACTCTGAAATTGCCGGACTATGCAAGGAACATTTTCTAAAACTTTTTTATGAGGTGATACGTGGCTAAACTTATAATTGTTGCAACTCCAATAGGAAACCTTGAAGATATTTCACCACGAGCGTTACAAGCTCTAAAAGAATGCGATATGATCTTTACCGAAGATAAAAGAGTAATTATAAAACTTCTGAATCATTATGCTATCGGTGAAAAAAAACTTTTTACATTCTGTGAGGCCAAAGCTGAACGGACGTTAGAACCTGCCATATCTGAGCTAAAAAAATGTATAACTGCCGTTTTTGTTTCTGATGCTGGTATGCCCGTTGTTTCTGATCCAGGATATCAACTTGTTGAAAGATGTTACGAACTTGGTATTCAAATAGATGTCATACCCGGCGCCAGTGCTCCTGTAAC
>JAKJGQ010000079.1:2124-8611 GCA_022704305.1 Thermotogae bacterium
AGGATATCAACTTGTTGAAAGATGTTACGAACTTGGTATTCAAATAGATGTCATACCCGGCGCCAGTGCTCCTGTAACAGCTATAGCAGCCAGCGGTTTTCCAGGATCAAAGTTTTATTTTCTGGGTTTTATTCCCAGAGATAAAAATCAGCGTAGGATGTGGAAGACTCTTGTTGATTTTCCAAATATAATGGTTTTTTTTGAATCACCCAATCGGATTGTTCAGACTCTGGAAAATATTCTTCAGATACTAGGCGACCGAGAAGTTTTTTTTGCACGAGAGATGACAAAGATTCATCAGGAGTTTTTTCGTACTACTGTAAGTCAGGCAATAAAAGAGTTTAGCCAACGTAAGGAAGTAAAGGGAGAGTTTACGGTGGTACTGAGCGGTAAGATGCATATCAGACAAACAGAGGAAGAATAATATGGATTTTCCTTCCTTAAAGGATCTTGCCGACTATATAAATGGAATTTTTACATCAAGCGATCTTTATAATCAGAGTGTAAAAATTATTGGGGATGTTTCTTCTGCAAAGTACAGCAGCAAAAACGATCTTTATATAGAACTTTCTCAGCAGACAGGAGCTTCAAACTACTCAATGACGGTATTTTTCCCAAACTCATATGCCTCATATGTACTTGAAAGGCTTGATATTAAAAATCCCAATGAGCTTGTAGGTAAAAAATGGGAGTTTATGGGGAATATTACTCTTTGGAAAGGCAATCTAAGATTTGTCATGACAGGTAAAGCTCTTTTTCCGGTTGGCGACTCCAATATAGAGTTAAAAAAAATGAAAATTCTTTCTCTTTTAAAAGAAAAAGGATTTCTCAGGATAAAAGAAAGAACACTGAATGAACTTGAACCTATAAAAAAAATTGCTGTTGTGAGTTCACCTACAGCAGCAGGTTACCAAGATTTTGAAAAGAATATTATAGCTGCCAAAAATATACCGGTTGTCCATCTATATCCTGCTCTCATGCAAGGTGCAGAAACTGTGGACAGCGTTATTAATGCAATGACTAATATAATAAAGTCGAAGATTCCTTATGATGTTGTTGCATTGATAAGAGGGGGAGGTTCAAAAAGTGATCTAATGTATTTTGATGATGTAAAACTTGGTGTCTATATAGCCAAGTTTAATGAAATAATACCTGTTCTGACAGGAATAGGACATGAACAGGATACCAGTATCCCTGATTATGTGAGTTTTAAAAGGTATTCCACTCCAACAGAAGCTGCAAGAGATATTGTTAGGCAGATTGACGAAGTAGATGAAATTTTTGTTGGGAAAATCGACGACTTAAAAGAAAGCTTTGATTTTTATCAGAAAACGATAGAAGATTTAATTTCACTTAAAAATACCGATTTAATGAGAATAACTCTGGAAAATTGCATTTTTTATCAGAATAAATCATTTGACGATTTTCACAAAATAATAGATAATTCTATTGAGAATATTTTTTCATTGTATGAAAAAAATTTCAGTTACACTATTCTATCAACATTCTCTGAAAGTATTTCTTCTGAACTTAAGTACAAAAATGCCTTGATCGAAAGCCAAAAGAGTGAAATAGGCATGTTTTTTAATGACCAAATTTCTTTTTTTGAAAACTATCTTAATGAGCAGTATGCTGAAATAACCGGCCAAAGTCCTTTTGGCGCTTTTATGAACAATGGGGCTGTAATAAGGAAAAACTCATATTTGATCAGCCGGGTCAAAGATCTTAATCTTGACGATGAGGTTGAAATGTACTTTCCTGACGGAAAAGCCTGTGCAAAGATTATCAGAAAGGAGGATCAGGCTAATTGACAGATAAAATTTTTGAAATAAATAGTAAGGATATAAGTAAGCTCTCATTCAAAGACCTGATATTTTATATTGAAGAGATAAACAATTTTTTTAAAAATCAGCCTAAAGATGAAACTGTAGATATTGATCTGGCTATAGATCTTTATAAAAAGGCACTTGAGCTTTTGATGCAGGCCAAAAGCAAGCTTAGAATCGCTAGGGAAGAAAAAGAGAAGATAGATAAAATATATGCAGGACTCTTAGAAAAAAATGAAAATGATTAGGAAATCTTGCAATGATATGTTTTCTCTTTTTTTAACAAAAAAACAAATAAAGATAATATAATTGTACAAGTTGATGAAAAATTGTTTTGTGAATTTGTGAAATTTTCATCAATGTGGATAAAATTACTCATATATCAGCAGGAGGGAAAAAGATGAACGAAACTATGGAAATGAAGCTAAGGGATGTTGCGGATTATGTTGACACGCTTAAGCTTGAAGGCAAGGATCAGGAAGTGAAGAGAAGTTATCTGATCCATACTCTGCATAAAGCGCAAGAAATAATAGGTTACTTACCAGTAGAGGTGCAGAAACTTATTGCAAAAAAATTAGGTCTTCATGCTTCAGAAGTATATGGTGTAGTCTCTTTTTACAACTACTTTACCATGAAACCGAAAGGGCTCTATCCAATTAATCTTTGTCTTGGAACTGCCTGCTACGTAAGAGGATCAGGTCCTCTTTACGAAGAACTGAAAAAGCTTCTTGGAGTTGAAGAAGGCGAAGTAACTTCAGATGGTATTTTTTCACTGCACGCAGTAAGATGCCTTGGAGCATGCGGACTTGCGCCTGTTTTAATGATAGGTGAAAAGGTTCACGGCAGACTTAAGAAAGAGGATCTTCCCAGAATATTGGAAGAGTACAGACAGTTAGCAAAAACCCAGAATGTATAATAAATATTAAGGAGGGAGTCTTAATGCCGATAGTAAAAAGTGTTGCTGACCTTATGAAGATTAAAGAACAGGCAAAAGAAAAAATTCAGGTAAGGAAAACAGCTGACAGCGAAAGCAAAGTTGTATTGAAAGTTGCAATGGGTACATGCGGAATTGCATCAGGAGCTAAAGAAACTTTTTCAGCCCTTATAGAGGAAATTGACAAAAGAAAGCTGAACAATATTATCGTAGTTCAGACAGGCTGCATGGGATACTGCCATTCCGAACCTACAATTGAAGTTATCGAACCTGGAAAAGACTCCATAATATACGGTAAAATGACTAAAGACAGAGCCGGTGAACTTATTCAGAAGCACATAATTGATGGCGAATTATTACAGGACTCAATAATTGGTAAAACACACCAAGTTGCAAAATAAGATTGGAGGTTAAAATAATGGGAAAATATAAGCAGTTTATCCTGATCTGCGGCGGAACCGGATGTTCCTCTTCAGGAAGCGGAGATATAATAGATTCTTTCAATAAAGCACTGGAAGAAAAAGGACTTAAAGATGAAGTTCAGATAGTCAGAACCGGATGTTTCGGATTCTGTGAACAGGGACCTATAGTGAAAGTTCTTCCAGACGATACGTTTTACGTTAAAGTAACAGAAAAAGATGTAGAAAATATTGTAAACGAACACATAATAAAAGGAAGAAGAGTTCAGAGACTTCTTTATGTTGAACCGTCAGAAAAAGAGAAGATAGAAGAGTATATAAAGATGCCTTTCTATAAAAAACAGATCAGAGTGGTTCTCAGAAATGCCGGAGCGATTAATCCTGAAAACGTTGAAGAGTATATTGCTAACGACGGATATTCAGCACTTGCGAAAGCACTCACCGAAATGTCCCAGGACGATGTCCTTAAGAGTATTTCTGATTCAGGACTGAGGGGAAGGGGCGGTGGAGGTTTTCCTACCGGTATGAAGTGGAGTTTTGCCAAGAGAGCCAAGGGTGATAAAAAGTACATTATATGTAATGCCGATGAAGGAGATCCGGGAGCATTCATGGACAGGTCCGTTATGGAAGGAGATCCCCATTCGGTAATTGAAGGTATGTCTATAGCTGCTTATGCAATAGGTGCACAGAAAGGATATGTTTATATAAGAGCTGAGTACCCGTTAGCAGTTCAGAGATTAAGAAAAGCATTGAATGATGCAAGAGAGTATGGTTTCCTCGGTGAAAACGTTATGGGAACAAACTTCTCTTTTGACATAGAAGTAAGACTCGGTGCCGGAGCATTTGTCTGTGGTGAGGAAACAGCCCTTATCCATTCAATAGAGGGTAAGAGAGGAGAACCTACATCCAAGCCTCCTTTCCCAGCAAACAGCGGCTTGTGGAAAAAGCCAACTGTAATCAATAACGTTGAGACCTTAGCGCAGATTCCTGTTATATTGCTTAAAGGAGCAGATTGGTTCAGAAAGCTTGGTACAGAGAAGTCCCCCGGAACAAAAGTCTTTGCATTGGCCGGAGCCATAAACAATGTCGGACTTGTTGAAGTACCTATGGGAATAACCTTAAGAGAAATTCTTTATGAGATAGGCGGAGGAATAAGAAACAACAAGCAGTTCAAAGCTGTCCAAACAGGCGGACCGTCGGGTGGATGTATTCCTGCAAAGTACCTTGATACACCAATAGACTTTGATAATCTTATTGCTTTAGGTTCTATGATGGGTTCAGGCGGTATGATTGTTATGGACGAAGATACTTGTATGGTCGATGTTTCCAAGTTCTATCTTGAATTTACCGTTGATGAGTCATGCGGAAAGTGTACACCATGCAGAATAGGAAATTACAGACTACATGAGGTACTGGAGAGAATAACATCCGGGAGGGCTGTCATAGAGGATCTTGATAAACTGGAACAGTTGGGCAATGTTATTAAAGATACGGCATTATGTGGACTAGGTCAAACTTCTCCAAATCCTATCCTTTCAACAATCAATTATTTCAGAGATGAGTATGTAGCCCACATTCAGGATAAAAAATGTCCGGCCGGAGTATGTAAAAACCTCATAAGATACGATATAAATCCGGCAAAATGTGTTGGATGTACAGCATGTGCCAGAGTATGTCCGGTTCAGGCTATAACCGGTACCGTCAAAAAAGCTCATGTTATTGACCAGGATAAGTGTATAAAATGCGGCGCCTGTTATGCGACATGTAGATTTGGCGCTATAAGTAAAATATAAAAGGAGGGACTTTCATAATGCCAAATGTAATAATTAATGATATAAAAGTTGAAGTACCGGAAAATGTAACTGTACTTGAAGCTATAAGGCTTTCCGGAGGATATGTTCCTACTCTTTGCCATATGAAGCTGGATGACATAAAAATAGAGAATAATCCTGCATCATGCAGAATATGTATGGTTGAAGTTGCCGGAAGAAGAAACCTTGCTCCTGCATGTGTTACTCCTATTGCAGAAGGAATGGTTATTAAAACTCATTCAAAAAAGGCAGTAAATGCAAGAAGAACTGTTCTTCAACTTCTCCTATCCAATCATCCTCAGGATTGTTTGAAGTGTGCAAAGAACGGCCAGTGCGAACTTCAGGATCTTGCATCAGAATTATTTATTACAACCAATCCTTATATGGGAAATAAATCTACTCATAAAAAGGATGTATCTGCAGCCATAATAAGAGATCCCAGCAAATGTATAATGTGCAGAAAGTGCGAGACCATGTGTAATTCCTTCCAGACGGTTGGTGTGCTTTCCGCAGTTGACAGAGCTTTTGATGCTGTTGTAAAGCCAACGTTTGATCTCCCGCTTGAACAGACCAACTGTACATTCTGCGGGCAGTGTGTGGCTGTATGTCCCACAGGAGCCCTTGTTGCTCATACATATATCGATGAGGTATGGCAGGAAATAGATAATCCTAAGAAACATGTTGTAGTTCAGACGGCACCGGCAGTTAGAGTGGCAATTGCCGAAGAGTTCGGTTATGAGCCGGGTACAATATCAACAGGCAAGCTTGTAAGCGCTTTAAGGGCTCTTGGATTTGATAAAGTATTTGATACCGATTTTGCAGCTGACCTTACAATAATGGAAGAAGCAACAGAGTTTCTTGACAGAATAAAAAATGGCGGGTATATGCCAATGTTAACATCCTGTTGTCCGGGATGGGTCAAGTTCCTTGAACATCAATTCCCGTCACTTGTCGAAATGCCATCATCGGCTAAGTCTCCCCAACAGATGTTTGGAGCGATAGCCAAAAGTTTTTATGCAGAAAAAAATAATATAGATCCTAAAGATATGACAGTTGTATCGATAATGCCTTGTATTGCAAAAAAATATGAAGCAGGCAGACCGGAAATAAACTCCAGTGATGAGTATAAAGATGTTGATTACGTTCTTACTACAAGAGAGCTTGCCAGAATGATTAAAGAGGCTGGATTAAACTTTGATACTCTACCTGAAGGACAGTATGATTCGCCATTGGGAGAATCAACAGGTGCTGCTGTAATATTCGGAAGAACAGGAGGAGTCGCAGAAGCTGCATTAAGAACTGCTTACGAATGGATAACAGGCAAAAATCTTGAAGCAGTGGAGTTTGAAGCTGTAAGAGGATACGAAGGTGTAAGAGTAGCAGAGATAAAAGTAGGAGAAATGACTGTAAGAGTAGCGGTTTCTCACGGACTCGGAAATACAAGAAAACTTCTTGAAGATATACAGGCCGGAAAGCTGCAGCTGCATCTTAACGAAG
>JAKJGQ010000007.1 GCA_022704305.1 Thermotogae bacterium
TAAATTAATATCCCAGTTTTTTAAGATAATCCGTAAATTTTTCTAAAGAAAAAGATTTTTCATTGTATCACCTTGTTATTAATAAATTAATATCCCAGTTTTTTAAGATAATCCGTAAATTTTTCTAAAGAAAAAGATTTTTCATTGTATCACCTTGTTATTAATAAATTAATATCCCAGTTTTTTAAGATAATCCGTAAATTTTTCTAAAGAAAAATATTTTTCATTGCATCATTTTGTTGTTAATAAATTAATATCCCAGTTTTTTAAGATAATCCGTAAATTTTTCTAAAGAAAAATATTTTTCATTGCATCATTTTGTTATTAATAAATTAGTATCCCAGTTTTTTAAGATAATCCGTAAATTTTTCTTCTGTCATAAGTTCGTTGGTGATAAACTTTCCCTTGTCATACAAAGAGAAGATGCCATAAAGAGCTCCGGTCTGTCTTGCATGCTCCGGACCTGACAGTTTTATGGTTTTAACGGTAACTCCCATTTTCTGAGCTGTCTTTGCCATTATTTGGGAGTAAACAGGAGCAAATGGACACATATCGGAATAGACAAAGGTCATTGCCTGAGATTCTTCTATGGTTCCCTGTTTTGCATTCTCTGTAAACTTAGGGTCAGCTGCTTGCGGTATGAACTTCTTTACGAGTAGCTCAAAGTCACCTGCTGCACTGTCACAGACAGAAAAACCTTTTGAAAGCATATATTTTTTATCTGATACAAAAGGTTTTTTCTTTTTTGAAGAAATTATTACCAATCCATTGGTATTTAAAGAATCTTTCTCACACTCTTCTAAAAGCTTAGACCCCATTCCTGTTCCCTTAAACTTTCCACTAACCCAAAAGCACTGTATAAAGGTATAACCGTCAGCATTGATAGGAAACCAAGCTTGTTCGGCAGGACAGTACTCTATGAAACATTTTCCCCGCACATCAAACTTCTTGAAAACATGCCCTTTTGAAAATTCTTTTTTGAGCCATTCTTTTTTCATACTGGCACGCGAAAGGTTTTCAGCATCGTTGCCAATAGCACAACATATATGCTCACTATCTATGTTTTGTTCGTTTAAAGTTATAATTTTTTCATCCTGCATAAAATCCCTCCTTTTGTATAATTATAACACCTGCGGCCTGACTTAATATGTCAGGCCGCAGGATAAAGGGACTTTTGAAATGTATCTGTATCCTATCTTATTTTTTGAGTTCCAGATAAAGATTCTCTATCTCGTCAACTATTCTTGGCGAAGGGCGAAGTATCTTGGAAGAGTCTATAAGGAATATTTTATCTTTCTTTGCTGCTGAAGTACTTTTTATGAGAGGACTTGCATCCTTTATCTGTTGGGGTGAGGTTATGCTCATAGCGCCTATTATAAAGTCCGGATTCTGCTGAAGAATATATTCGGCACTCAGTATAGGCTTATCTGCGCTCAGGTCGGCGGCAATATTTTTAACTCCAATAACTTCAAGGATCTGTCCTGAAAGTGAAGTACTGTTAAATGCCATTATAGGATTAGTTGAGTAAAGGAAAATTCCCTTCATGTTCAATGGATTCTTTAAAATATCAGCTTTTATTTTTTTTAACTTACTTTTCTTCTCCTGTGAAAGGGTGATAGCTTCTTTTTCTTTGCCGCATAGCACTCCAAGTATTTCAAGATTGTCAAGAATATCTTCAACAGAATCTGCATTAACAATCAGATAATTTATAGAGTGTTGCTTGAGGGAAAGTCCAAAATCACCTATCATAGCATTTAAAAGAACAAGATCAGGAGTATAGGAAAGAACCTTTTCCAGAGATGGCTTGGTTATACTTCCGACACTGGCAAGAGCAGGTGTCTTATCGTAAGGCCATATGGGTGATTTAGCAGTGTGACCTATAGCTGCTATACTTTCCTGCGCTCCCAGAAGATACAGAACTTCCACGGATGAAGGATCAATAACCACGATCTTTTTATATGAAGCAACAGGCACGCTCTCTCCCGACTCTCCGTATATCATACTGTTTTCCATATGTAGTGAAAAAGCAGACAGCCCTATAATCAGAATACCTAATACCAGTATAGCTTTTCTTATCATGATTCCTCCTTTTATATTGACCGGAAATTAAAGAATACCCGTTTCGGAATAATTCTTTATGTCCGCTGTTTTTACAGTATTTTCTATTGCTGATTTCATTATTTGTGCTGCGATATTATTACCCCAGAAAATCCCGTCTTCGTTTAGTTTGAATATTCCCTTATCCGACTGAATAAAAAAGCCTTCTTCCATGTAGGTTTCAATTTTTTCACATACAGCGTTGTAAGCATCTTCGTTGAGATAATTTCTTAGAAATTCATCTTCATAGGTTCCGTACTGAAAGTAGCCTAAAAGCCTGTTAAAAAAAGCATAAACAGGATGATAAGTCACAATCATTTTTCTTCCGGGAGCCATGTTGAATATACCGTATCTTCCGATACTTCCGCCAGCACCTACACCTACGGGAACTGTATCGGCATTGGCGTATCTCATTTTTATGTACCTATATCTGTCACGTCCGGGTTTGGCCAGTTTTGACAGCTCAAGAAGATCGTATCCGTTTTCCGTCATCTTCCTGAAAAAAGTATTATGATTATGTTTATCCTGTTCGATGTTTCTTTCAAAAATGATCTTTCCTTCAGTTATGCTCTTATAAAGTGCTGATCCGTTGTGTATCATAAGAGAGTAGAAGCTCACACTATCGGCATCGACACTGCCACAAAGCAATGCATCGTTTTCCACTTCACCGATACTCTCATATGGATATGAGTAGATTATGTCCAAACATACATTACCTTTAAAACTCTTTTTGATCTCTTTAATTCTGTTAACCGCATACTCCGGTGTATACATCCTGTTTAGAAGCTTGCGTCCGCTGGAAGAAAAGGTTTGAATTCCTATACTGAATCTATTTACTCCGTGTTTAGACATCACCTGTATTTTCTCGTCCGAAAGATTGTGCAGAGTTGTTTCAAAAGTAAACTCACAGTCATCAGAAAGATTAAGCACTGTATTTATAGTGCATAAAATTTTTTCAAGATCCTGAGGTTCAAATGTAGTAGGAGTACCACCTCCAAAATATACTGCCGAAAAAACAGCGTTTTTAATGTACTTTTTCTGGCTCAGAATATTAAGTTCGTTTACTACATACTGTGCATATCCGCTGAGACTGTCCTTCTTAAGCTCTCTGTTCAGATTACAGAAGGTGCAGAGTCTGTCGCAATAAGGCACATGAATATATAAAACCTTTGGCTTTGAATCCTGATTGTTACATAAAAAATCATCAAGTTTTGATATGTCGGAATGTTCTTTTGGAAAGTCCATTCCTAAGAGATCATCCACAAAACGTTGAGAGTCGTGGTGAGATCTTAGTCTTTCTTCAAACATAAGCCATCTCCTTTTCTTTTTTTGCTGATATGGCGGGATGAGTTTTAGGTACGATAAAAGGAATATCTTCGTCTGTTTTTAGTATTGTGGCATCTATACCGTAAATGTCTTTGATGATTTCACGGGTATATACCTGCTGTGGTGTTCCATGATATCGTACTGAGCCATCTTTCATGAAAAAAATCTCAGAACAGAACATAGCCGTCATGTTAAGATCATGAAGAACTGCAAGTGCGGTTAGTTCCTTTTTAGCCGTAAGTTCTTTTACTATAGCCATTATTTCCATACAGTATTTCATATCAAGACTCGAAGTAGGTTCATCAAGAAGCAGAATCTCCGGTTCCTGCGCAAGCGCCCTTGCAAGGAGAACACGTTGAAACTCACCTCCGGAAAGGCTAAGGGCAGATCTGTCTGCGAATTTTTCAAGGTTGAGCTTTTTTATTAGATGTTCAGCAATCTCTTTATCATGTTTGGCAAAGCCAACCCACTTGTTTTTTATATGAACCACCCGTCCCATCATTATAAGATCCATGACGGTCAAATCTGCCGAAAGAGAAGATTTTTGAGGTATAAAACTGACAATCTTGGCCATTTCAGCTTGTTTCATTCCTTTAATGTTGATCCCCCGTATTTCTATACTTCCTTTCTGCGGAGTATAAAAGTTAAGTATGTTTCGTATGAAGGTAGATTTTCCGCAGCCGTTAGGCCCCATTACAGCGCTAAAAGAATGCTTTTGAATAGATACGTTCATATTGTCAAGAATATTGATCTTTCCGCCGTAAGCAAAACAAAGTTCTTTTGTTGATATATCCCACATTATCTGTTCATACCTCCTTTTTTATTAAACGCCAGATATAGAAAAAAAGGCGCTCCGAAAAATGAAGTTATTATTCCGATCGGGATCTCCATTGGTGCAAGTATCAAACGAGATATGGTATCACATGCCAACAGAAAAAGGCCTCCCGTTATGGTTGAAAGTGGAATCAGTTTTTTATTTGAACATCCGAATAAAAGTCTCACCGTGTGGGGAACAATTAAACCTACAAAGCCTATCATGCCGGAAAAGGCAACAGAAAAAGCTACCACTAGTGCTGTTATTACAAGCATAGATTTTTTCAGTCTGGATACATTTACTCCCATTGAATGAGCCTCTTCTTCGCCTGACATAAGCAAGTCCAGATCGTTGCGGAAATAAAGAAAAACTGTTATTGAAAATACCAGAGGAACAATCATAAACAGAATCTTGGACCACGTTGCCCCTCCAAGATATCCCATGGTCCACATTATTATTTTGAAGGAGTCCTCTCCGATCATGTACATGGCAAAAGAAGTAAAAGCGCCAAGAAAAGATGAGACTGCAATACCAACTATCAGAAGGGTTGCCGTGTTCAGCTTTTTCCCTGCATTAGATAGTCTGAATATCAAGAACGATGTAATAACACAGCTTACAAACGCAAAAACTCCATACATCAGGTCAGGAACCTTAAGAATAAATGCAAGAACTGCACCGAATGTGGCACTTGCACTTATGCCTATTATGTAAGGATCTGCCAGGGGATTTTGGTATACCGTCTGGACTACTGTTCCGGTTGAAGCTAGCATCATTCCTACAAGAAGAGCCATAACTATACGCGGAAGACGTATATCCATGATTATAGTTCTTATGTAATCCGGGGTGTTTGCCGATCTGTTGAATAAAACATCCATAATATCCCTCAAAGAAGTTTTTACTGCTCCGTTCATTAGAGAAAAAATTATCAAAAAAACTATGATAAAGAAAATAAGAAAAAGAAGTATCCGCTTTCGCATTTTGTTCTCCTCGACAAAAAAACATTTTGTATACTTGCCTACATTATATCAAAGAACTTGTTTTTTGTCAATATCAGTATAAACTATATAAATACTATATATAGTAAGAAAAAATATAATCTCTCAAAAAATATAAAGTAGTTAAGACTACAAAAAAAGAACTTATCCAGCATTTTCAGCATGTGATAAGTTCTCTTGAAACTAAGTAAAAGTTTTCAGTTATAAGCCACCATTTTTTTTAAGGTTTTCATTTGCATCTGCAATCCTATTAGTATCATGATAAGATCAACAAGCGGCTGAGTAAACCACACTGCGCTAATACCAAACATGTTAGGGAGTACAAGCATGCACGGTACAAAAAGGATCAGTTGCCTGAAAAGTACGATAATGCCTGCTTTTTTCCCGTCGCCAATGGATTGAAAAAAAGTTATTGACATGACCATTATTCCATAAAGGATAAAAACACTGTAAAAAAGCCTAAAATTGAAAATACCTTCATTTATGATGCTTTGACTGACATTGAATATTCTGAGTACTATATTCGGAAAAAGCTGTGCGGGTATCCAAAATATAGCTGCCAAACAAGCTCCGCCAATCATAAAGACCTTCATGGTCTCTTTAACTCTTAGGTATTTTTTTGCTCCGAAATTAGTACCTATTATAGGCTGCAGTCCTTGGCTCATTCCCCATAATGGAATGAATGAAAACCCGTAGAATCTAAGACTTGCTGCCATTAATATTCCGTTCGATTCTCCGCCGTACTTGAAAGCCATTTTGTAAAGCATGGTCTGCTGAAGCATAAACAAAAGCTGCATAAGCATTGCGGAGCTTCCTACAGAAAACATTTCTTTTGATATGGATTTTTCTGTTTTTATCCTGTGAATTCGTACCCGTGGGCTTTTTTTTATAAAGTAGTAAATAGTTGCAATAGCCTGAAGAATTTGTGCGGAGACAGTTGCAAGTGCCGCACCTTCTATGGCTTTTTCACCCATGACTGTCATAAGTATAGGATCAAGGATTATATTTATTGCGGCTCCCAAGCCCATTATAATCATTGCTTTTTTCATCAGACCTTCTCCGCGCATAACCATATTGGCACTTTGAGTAAAATTAACAAATAAAGAACCCAGGATGGTTACTTTCAGATATCTGAGCCCCATTTCAGCTATCTCAGGTGTAGCTCCCACAATTTTAAGAAAGGTTTCAGCGAAAACAAGAACAAATACCGTAATTGCTATTGAAAAAATCGTTATCCATGCAATCAGGTTTCCCATAATCTTATCTACGGTGTTTTGGTCATTTTTTCCCATGGCGCGTGACAAGATAGAAGCCGAACCTATGCCTATGAGAGTAGCAACACCGTTATTAAGAAGCGTTAAAGGGCTTGCAATGCTTATAGCGCTCATAGCTCTTTCTCCAATTATATTTCCGGCAAATATTCCGTCCATCAAAGGATAGAGACCTATAACCACCATTCCTATGACTGCCGGTACAGACATCTGAAACATTAAATCTTTAGGTTTGTTTGATAGAAGCTGTTCTTTTATAGACATGCTATCGTCATCTCCAGTTAGTATTTGAACTAAAAATTAAGTTATTCTCTCAGAAAGTCACCGTTTCTAAGAGCTTTTCTTTTTTTTTCTATAAACTCATCAATCTCAGTCAGCCTTGAAAGAGTCTGTTTTTCAAAAGGAGTGGTTTTGATGACTTTTTCGATACGACCATTTTTCATTACTGCCCTTTTATCTGCTGATAGAGCTATAAGGGGATCGTGAGTTGCAATTATGATAATTTTTTTGTTTGAGGAAAGAAGTCTGAGTGCTTTTTTTCTATCAATGCCCGCATTTTCAATTTCATCTATAAGAATGACCGGTGATCTGCTCAGAAAGGCAATATCTGCGACCATAAGTGCTCTGGCCTGTCCTCCGCTCAGCGAAGTAAGAGGTGAAGAAAGATCAAACGGCTCTCCTGAAAGTTCATTAGCACTTTGAATAATATTTTTGGTTTTTTCCGCTGTTTTTTTATCTATAAGACTTTGGGCATGAAGCTCTATAAACTCTTTGACACATACATCCAGGACAAAATTCATATTTTGAGATAACTGGGCAACAGGTTTGTTTTCTGCGGAAAATCTCATAGAATCGGGAAAAGGACGCCCATTTACCAATATTTTTCTTTTAGTAGGCGTATCTGCTTGTGCCAACCATTCAATATCAGCTAACAATCTGCTTTTGCCAGAACCTGTATTTCCAGCTATGCACAAAACTTCTCCTATACCAACAGTGAGGCTTATGTTTTCGACAGTTCCATCCTTGGCAGTTCCTCCCACGATAGTTACTGTCTTTATATCAGGCATGCCAATGCTGAACATGTTTTGCATAGTATCTATGAAAAGGTCAAGGCGTTTTTTAAGCTCATCCCTGCTTGCACCTATATCCTGTAAAACAGAGTAGGGTAAAGATGAAAAATACTCATGGACAGATACTTCTTCGCCTGCCTGAGGAAGACCATTAATATTAAAAAACTCACTTGAATATGGATAAACGTTAAGCATTTCATGTACTTTCATACTTTTTATTTTGTTATAATTTTTCACTTACAGCTTCTCCTTTAATTGAATCAAAGTTTATTCTTCTTACATTGCCTTTTTGCTTATCTTTCCCAATAAAAGTTTCTCCCATACAGTAAGAGCATAAAGCGCTTGGCATGCTTGCACGTAGCTCTTTTCCTTCAAGAGAGTCAATTTGTGGAGTTTTTTCAAGTAAATCAGACAGTCTGTTCGCACCTTGCCCTGTAATTCCGTTTATATGTAGTATTATTGCATTAGGATTAGCCTGACGTATTTTAAAGGCAAATATTTCTTTTTCTGCCTGCGATACAATTTCGCTTTTAGTAATCACAGTGATATCGGATGTTTTAAGCATTGGGCCTATCTTTCTTGGAGTATTTATTCCTAATAGGTTATCAATTACACATACAGCGGTGCATCCTTCTATATGTGGTGAACATCGGTTGCATAGCCCTGCGCTTTCACTTATAAGAATATCGTAAGGTTTTGCGTATGCCCAGTTAAAGCACTCGTCAATGTTGCTTATAAAAAAATGATCAGGGCATAGATTTCCGGATAATCCTGTAATGCTTTCAATCCCATTCTTTGCATATAATTTGTCATCATCTGTTGCCAAACAGTCAAACTTTACTACTGCAATTTTATATTTTTTCTTTTTAAGTTCTAAAGCTGTTTTGATTATGACAGAAGTTTTTCCGGACGATGGCGGACCGGAGAATGTAAAAAATCTTATATCTATCTCCTCCTTATATTTTTTCTTCCTTTCTTTTGCGGTAAAGCAGGAAGATAAAGAAAGGAGCCCCAAGAAGGGACGTAATTATTCCTACGGAAATTTCCACAGGCTGAAATAATGTTCTGGCAACTGTATCAGACAGAATAAGCAAAGCAGCTCCGATAAGCGCAGAAAGGGGAACCAGAAAGCGGTGATCGTTTCCGACTATTATTCTTGCACAGTGCGGAGCAATAAGACCTACAAATCCTATAGTGCCTGCTGCACTTACGGCACTTCCGGCAAGAATAGAAGATGTAAGCAGAATAATAGTTCTGTAAAAACGTGTTGAAAGTCCTACACTGCTGGCAACCTCTTCGCCTAAGCCAAAAAGATTAATTTTTGGGCTTATAAATATAGAAACTGTCAAAGCAATAAGGCTGTAAGGCCAGATAGAATTAAATGCCGTCCATCCTCTTGCACTGAGACTTCCCAAGAGCCATGAGTACGTTATTTCAAGGGTATCACTGTTCAGGCTCATTAGAGCTGAAGTTAATGCATTTAAAAGGTTTGATACCGCTATACCGGCTAAAATAACATAAACGGTACGTGAGTTCTGTGTTGAATATGAAAGAAGATAGATAAGCATCGATGCTGCTAAGGCTCCTATGAAAGATGCCGGCGGGATAAGCGACACATTTCCCGGGAATATAGTCATAATAATAACTGCTGCCAGACCCGCTCCTGAATTAACTCCTATTATATTGGGCGAAGCCATGGGATTACGTAAAACTCCCTGAAGCAAAACACCGGCAACTGAAAGGTTCATTCCCACAAAAAGTCCTGTAAGTATTCTGGGGAGCCTTATATTTACAAGTATCTGTTTTGCCATACTCTCTGAAGAATTTTTACCAAAAATTTCAAGGATATCCTGAAAAGAAAACTTTATGGTTCCTGTAAAAAGACTGAACAAAATAATTAAAAAAAGTACGACTGCTACTGCCACAATAATTAGCAAACGATATCTGTTACTATAGAAAAAAAATTCTGAGTTTTTCAAAGATACTTCTCCTTTATGCAACTGAAAAAATTAAAAACTATTTATTAAACGCTTTTTCATTGTTCAAAATGACTTCAGCTGTTTTTGAAAGCATGGCTTCAGGCAGTGAACGGTTTGGATTTATAGAAAATGGCAGAATAAGAATTCTGTTATTCTGAACAGCCTTTAAATTACTCCATTTTGAATCTTTTTTATATCTTTCAAGCAGCTTTCGATTATTTTCCTGATTGTTACTTGGAGCTACTATAAAAATAATATCAGGATTGCTTTTGATTATGGCTTCAATGTCAAAAGCCACAAAAGATGATTTTGAAGCGTTGGGTAAACCATCCGGAACAATATTTTCTATTCCCAGAAGCGATAACATGGATCCGTAGGAAGTTGCAGACTGTGCGGCGGTTATCGTATCTGTAGCCTGTAGAACAACACCGGTTTTTATATTGGTTGTTGCCAATTGTGATTTAAGCTTTTCAGCTGTTTCAAATACCGAAAGAACATATTTGTAAGCAAGCTCCTCCCTGTCAAGAAGTGCACCAAAATACG
Organism: Thermotogae bacterium; assembly: GCA_022704305.1. GTDB lineage: Bacteria > Thermotogota > Thermotogae > Petrotogales > Petrotogaceae > UBA5851. Next base: position 10,096 of record JAKJGQ010000007.1, read on the forward strand.
TTGACATGCCTATCAAAGGTATATCTCCAATATTTTCCGGGTCAAAGTAAAAAATTACTGCTCCGCACTGTGCGAGTTCCTTTTCAAGATTAGCGTGGAATCTGCTGCTTGCAAGTATAAGATCAGGTTTCAAACTATATACAGCTTCAATATTTATACTCTTTGACATACCAACACCGGGAAGCTTTTTTCCTTCTTCAGTGATTGTATAATCGTCAACCTTTCCTACCGGCTCAATATTGATGCTGTAAAGCGCCTGCATTGCCGCTGAAGTAAGAGCTAAAATTCTTTTTGGATTAGCCTGAATAGTAACCTCTCTCCCAAGACAGTCTTTGAAAACCGTTTTTACTATTTGGGGTTTATTTTGAAGATCACGAACGGTATCTGTTGAAGAAAAACCTGTGATTGCTGTGCCTGTAAGGGCTATAGCAAGACAAACAAGCAGAACTGTTTTTTTAGAAAAAAATTTGAACATATACATCCTCCTTAAAGATATTTTTATTTATTTAGTTCAACCCATTTTCCACTTTTCACATCTCCATCAGTGAAAACTCTGAACTTTTTGAGTCCTGAAGCAGCAACCATAAGTTTGAATTCATCAAGAGAAGGTCTTTTTTCATTTTTCTTTTCGAGTTCTTTGTGCATAGAGGTTAAAAGTCTTTTGCGCATCGTTTCAGGTGCATAGCGACCCAATCCACCTCCAATAACTGCGTAGCAGCCCGGTTTTAACACCCGTTCAATTTCTAGCAGTCCCTTACAAGAATCCTTCCAGAACCATATTGATCCTCTGCTCATTATAAAATCAGCATAATTATCCGGGAAAGGGAGATTTTCAACGTTTGCGGTAACAAACTGTGCGCCATTTTCAGTACCTGACTGAATAAAATTTTTATTTGCCAGAGCAATCGCATCAGAATCTATGTCTGTAAAGATTATTTCCATTTTGGTTATTTTTGCAAGTTCTATTCCGAGGAAACCCGGACCAGTTCCTATATCTATGGCCAGGCCTGTATCAAGATTGTAATCATCAACAAACTGTTGTATCAGAAGGGGATATATGGGTGCAAGCATGTCAAAATTTGATTTAAACATCTTTTTTCTCCTTTGGGCTACAGTCATAATTATCAAAGTCTGAGACTTCTCTTAAGAATACATCCCATCCCTTCCAGTTTTTCAGAATAGCTCCGTACAACTCTGATCCGCTCATACGCAAAGTATCCTTACAGCTCCATACTTCCTGATCATTCAGATAGCGGTGAAAATCTTCGGTCATAAACAGGTCGGCAATAAAATCAAGTTTTTCTGAACTTTCTTTTTTCCAAGCAAAAACCTGCGGAAGAATGAGAAAACCTTCCTTAGGGCAGTTAAGCGCTATATTCTGATTTTTAGTCATAAGAGCAAATGAAAGGGTATTTATACTGATGTCGTAATCACCTTCACATACCATGCGTATAACGTTTGCAGGTGATCCTTCATAAGTAATTCTGGTCTGCAGCTCTTGAAAGTCTTTCGAAGAGAGACTGTTGAGATACGCTCCTGCGACTCTGCTCAAAGGTTTATCCCTGGCTGGGAAAAGTACTTTGAACTTTTTATTGAACAGATCGGTCCATGAGTTGGCCAGATCCGATTTTTTAATCTTGTAAGGATTGTAAAACATGATTAGCGGAACTATAAAAGCAGGATAAAAAAACAGTTGTGTGCAGTAAAGGGTAAAAATTCTTTTCTCAGAGGATTTTTTTGAGTATATCTACAGGCAGATGAAGAAAGAAAACTTTCTCTTTGACTAGCAGAAAACGAAGCAAACTCTGTAGCGTGTGTAAGCATAAGATCAGGCACCACATCATTTTCAAAAGCTCTTCCAAGCCATTGTTCGGTGCATTGTGAAGAGTAAAGTTTATCGTGCGGAGTAAAAACTTCTATCTTTTCTCCAATTTTTTGTTCGAGGAACTCCAAATTAGTATTTACATAATCCAGCATATAACCACGAAGATTAACGGGTGTATGTATCATGAAACGCATTAAGCATCTCCTCCTTTTTAAAAATTATCAACTTCAGCAGGTACCACTACACGGCGCCGGCATTTCTTAAACCGGCATATATGTGTACATATACCATAAACGTCCTTTATGTTTTTTTCGGTAATTACATCCTCACTTGTTCCGGCATTGTGGATATGGCCATCTTTTAAAAGATATACAAAGTCAGATACTTCTATAGCATGATTTATATCGTGAAACACTGCTATAACAGTTTTTTGAAAATGTGCTTTCAGATTTTTCACAACACGCAGGAGATCTTGTTGGTATCTTAGATCCATGTAAGTTACCGGTTCGTCCAAAAGAATAAATTCAGTATCCTGCGCCAAAACCATGGCAATCCATGCTCGCTGTTTTTCACCACCTGAAAGCATCTCCAATGGTCTGTTTTTTAAATGCTCTACCTGCATGTACTGCATAGCAGAGAAGATTTTTTGTTTGTCCAGTGACGTAAGGATCCAGCCGGATTTATGATAAGGAGAGCGTCCCATTGAAACCAATTCTTGGACGCTTACTCCCTGTAGCTTCTGATGAAATTGGGGAAGAAATGCGATCTTTTGGGCAATTTCTTTGGGAGAAAGTGATTCTATGGGTTTTTCGTAAAGAAAAACGCTATTTTTTTCGGTACGTATCAATCCACACAGGCAACGTAATAATGTAGACTTGCCTGAACCATTTGGACCTATAAGGGAAATTATTTGATTCTTCTCAGCATAAAAGTTAATGCTGTTTAGAACCATATGATCAGTATACTTAAAGCTAAGATTTCTGGTTATTAATATGTAAATCACCAACCTATATGTTTACTTGCCTACATTATATCAAAGAACTTGTTTTTTGTCAATATAAACAAAATTTCTAAAAGGCTTATAAAACTTGACAAAATTAAAATAAATTTATATAATATAAGTAGATAAAACTACATAAAAGGAGGTAATCATGAGAAGTCTGATTCTTTATTCAACGCTGACAGGAAATACTGAAAAGGTAGCTAAAGCAGTATATGAAACAATGCCGCAGGGAACAGAGTTAAAAAAAGCTTCAAATTCTGAGGAGCCTTCGGATTATGACGTCATAGTCATAGGTTTTTGGGTGGACAGAGGAACAGCTGATGAGAAGATTCTTAAGTTTGTAGAAAAAACAAGAGGGAAAAAAGTAGCCTTCTTTTTTACGCTTGGTGCTTATCCTGATTCACCGCACGCCGTTAAGACTGCCAAGGATTTTGAAGAGCTTCTGAAGAAAAACGATAATGAAGTTTTAGGTTACTTTATGTGTCAGGGCAGGATAGATCCGAAACTTACCGAGAAGTTTAAGGATCTGCCCAAGGATCATCCCCATGCTATGACCGAAGAAAGAAGAAAGCGGCATGAGGAGGCAAGCAAGCATCCTGATGAAAATGATTTAACAGCTGCAAAAAAAGTTTTTTCTGATATTTTTTCCAAGCTAAGATGAAGTTTCGGAATAAAAAATCCCGGCAATTATTAAAATTGCCGGGATACTTATTAGATACTTATTCAACTCAAACCCTGTCAGTTTTAAGCAGCAGGGTTCTGTCCCTTCCGTTTTCCTTTGCTTCATACAGAACATTATCTGCATAGCTGAGAAACTCTTGCGCACTGTCGTTAAGTCCGGGTATTTTTGAAACCAGTCCGGCGCTTACCGAAACACATACTGTCTGTCCGTTAAGGCAAAAAGCACGGTTTTTGATCTCTCTTCTGATATTCTCAACATGATTGAAAAAGCTCTCGCTTGAATCACCCATATTCAGTACGATAAACTCTTCTCCGCCGTAACGGGCTATAAATTCATTACTTTGGGTAAAGTTTTTTTTCAAAATGTAGGATATTTCTTTTATACATTTATCGCCGTTGGGATGACCAAACTTATCGTTGATCTGCTTGAAAAAATCTATATCGAATATCACTATATTAAAGATGAGCCTGTTCCTCTGGCAAGTCTGAAAAAAAGGGTCAATATTGTTGTTAAAGAATCTTCTGTTGTACAGACCGGTAAGATCGTCGGTTACGCTCAGCATATGAAGTTTATTGTTAAGCTTTTCAAGCTCCTGTGTTTTTTGCTGTATCTCCTGGGTTCTTTCCTGAACAGCTTTTTCGAGATCGGAGGTAGATTTTAGAATTTCTTCGGTCATACTGTTAAAGGTGTCCGCAAGTTCTTTGATTTCGTCTTTTCCTCCGATACTGATCTTCTCATACTGATTGCATCCTATTTTCCTGGAAGCGTTTATGAGCATATAAATGGATTTGGTAATCCGTCTTGAAAGCATAAAGGCTACCGTTGATGACACAATTGCTGAAATAATAAAAAGATAGATGCTTATAAGTATCATTCTGTATAATCTCTGGAAAAGTTCACTGCTCAATACAGTAACCGCAAAAGTAGACTCTTGCGTTTTATGGGAGTAAGCCTCGATCTTTCCGCCCCCGGTCTTTAATGTTTTGAACGTCTGGTCATCAAGGTTTATAAGTTTTGATAAAAGCTCACTGTCGACGGAATTTTTTGAGTACAGGAGCTTTCCGTTATTGTCAAAGATAAAGAAATTCATGGAATTGAAGGCACGAAGTTCTTGGGGAAGTTCCTGCCATGGAAAGATATTTTCAGCAGTTAGCGAGGTCATTTCATCCGAACCGACCGAGGTTTTTTCTATAGTCCAGTATCTGAAAACTGTAACTGCCGTTTTAAAAAATTCATGGTTTTTTTCGATACTGTCAGTATAGATAACTATAATATAAAAAGCAAATATAATGAAAGTAAAAATCATTATTGTAAGCTGTATTCCCAAAAAAATTTTATTTTTTACTTTCATCTGCTTCACCTTTTAAAGTAGTTTTATAAAGTATATCATTATATCATTTGCATATTCTTAAAAAAATCTTTCTTTTTATCTATATTTTTGGTGTCAGTCTGATATTTCTGTTCTGTTTTTTCCAAGACGTTTGGCAAAATAAAGCGCAATGTCAGTTCTTTTATAAAGCGAAGAAGCAGTATCTTCCTCTTTTGCCTGTGCAAGACCGATGCTGATGGTGATCTTTTCCGACTCAAAAAAATCTGTTTTCTCAACCATGGAACGGATTTTTTCCGCAGCAGTAAAAGCCTGTTCTGAATTGCTTTCTGGAAAAATTACCATAAATTCATCTCCGCCGAGCCGGAAAAAAACATCGCTGATGCGTATGTTCTGCCTTACAATTTTTGATATTTGCTTCAAAAGAATGTCACCTTTGTCGTGTCCGTAGGTATCGTTTATACTTTTAAAGTTGTCGATGTCAAACATTATGGCACAAAAAGGTCTTTTATAACGTCTGAGACGTTCAAGCTCTTTCATCAGAAAATCATCAAGGCAGCTGCGGTTATAGATCTGTGTAAGGCTGTCCTTCATGGCAAGGATCTCCAGTTCGTTGGCAACATACTTACGGATATAGAGTATTATAATAAAAATACCTATAAGGGAAATGATCATGAATATATATATGGCTTTAAACTCAGTTACTTTCTTCTCTGAAATGATCTGTGCCTCAAGAACTATATTGTTAGTTCTTGACCATAGTATCTCACTTATTTTGAAAAGCGCATCCCTAACCTCGGGTTCTCTCGAACGTCTGAAATCATAGATAAGCTCTTTGGCTTTTTCCCAGTCCAGTTCAAGCTCATGAAATACTTCACCAAATTTTATTAGTAAAGAAGCTTTGGGATGTTCTGAATACTTTTTCATAATACTGTCGATGCTTTCGATAAGGAAGTTGTCTGGGTTGTTGTTCAGCTCTGTTTTTATAGATCGCTGTATAGAGGCTCTTATTATGCCGCTGAAGTTTATAAGATTAATATCATACTCTATGTTTTTTACAAAGATAATTACGACGAAAGTGTTTATAGCGGCAACAAGAAGTAAGATTAGAACCATAATGGTAAGTTTTTGTGATCTTTTCATAGTATCACCTATATTAATATTTTTTGAATAAATAATTGCTAATAAGATTATATCAAATAGATGCAAATGCACAAAATTATAAAAAGTTGGTTGGAAAAGATTCTATCATAAAAATTGGAAGTTGTCATTAAAAATTAAAAACCGTCTCTATTAAGAGACGGCTAGGAAGGTAATTTCTAAAAGATGATACTGCCGATGGTAAAAACTATGAACGATACTACATATGCTGCTGCAAAAGAATATATTACACTAAACAAAGCCCACTTTGCGCCTATTTCCTGTTTTATGGTTCCTATTGTTGCAACGCAAGGGGTATAAAGAAGCGTAAATACAAGGAATGCATACGCGCTAACACTATTGAAAAACTGCGGTAAAACCTGAGAAAGTATCTCTTCCCCGCCAAAAAGCGTTCCCATTGTCCCGGTAACAACTTCTTTGGCAAGAAAACCAAAGAAAAGCGAAACCGAAGCCTGCCAGAAACCAAAACCCAAAGGCTTGAAAATAGGAGAAATAATCTTTCCGAATATGCCTATTATTGATTCTTCACCTGCGTACTCCACACCGGCAGGAAGGCTTGCAAGCAGCCATATTACTATTACTGCTGCGAATATTACAGTTCCCGCTTTTTTAAGGAACATAAATGCTCTCATGCCTGCTTCTGAAAGGATAGATTTTATAGAAGGCAGCCTGTATGGAGGCAGTTCCATTATAAAAACGCTTTCTTCATTTTTAAACAGGGTTTTTTTGAATATCAGTGCTGAGATTATAGATATCAATATTCCCAGAACATAAAGGGTGAATATTACAAAACCTGCATTTTGGGGGAAGAATATTCCGGCCACCAGAGTGTAAACCGGTAGTCTTGCCGCACAAGACATAAAAGGGTTCACAAGAATGGTTACAATTCTGTCTCTTTTGGACTCTAGGGTTCTTGTACTCATTATAGCCGGTATTGAACATCCAAATCCAAGAATCATTGGAATAAAGGACTTTCCATGTAATCCAATTTTAGTCATCAGTTTATCCATAACAAAAGCTGCTCTGGGCATATAACCGACATCTCCAAGAAATGAGATGAATAAGAAAAGAAGAAATATGTTGGGCAGGAATACCACCACGGAACCTACGCCGCCGATTATGCCGTTAACAATAAATGAAGAAAGCATTCCTTCTCCAAGCTTTGCTCCAGCCCATTCTCCAAGGGCTACAAAACCTTCGTCAAGCATGCCGTTGAATATGTCTCCTATAGTAAAAGTAAGAGTGAATGTGAGCCACATTACTAAAAGGAATATAGGGATTCCAAGCCATTTGTTGGTAACAACCTTATCAACTTTATCAGACCAGGATTCATTGACTTTCTTTCTTGTCACGTATTTTTTTGAAAGGCTGGAGATAAACTTATACTTTTCTTCAGATACTATTATACTTGGGTCTTCTTTGAACTCCTGGCTCATTGAAGCTGTAAGCTTGTCAATATCCTGCATGGTCTCCTGACTGACCGAGTCTTTTATCTCAGTGTCGCCTTCAAGTATCTTAAGGGCAGTCCAGCCATAGTCCACGAAATTATCAGAATGATGTTTTTTTAAGATCTCCTCTGTCTGCGACAGGTACTTCATAAACTTTTCTGAGTAGCTGAAAAGCTGCGTTTCCTTTCCATTTTCAAGAGTTTGGATAATAGCTTGTTTTAGTTCGTTCAAGCCTTCTTTTTTGCTTGCGGAGGTTTTTACTATTTTTACTCCAAGCTCTTTAGCCAGATTCTCTGTATTGATGCTTATACCGCGGCGCTGTGTCTCATCAGACATGTTGAAAGCCAGAACCACCTTTTTTTTCATTTCAAGAATCTCAAGCACGAGATAAAGGTTTCGTTCAAGATTGGTTTGATCTACAACAACAATTACGGCATCGGGATTTTCTTTTATTATGAAGTCTCGTGCAATTCTTTCATCTATGGAGTTTGCCGTCAGGGAGTAGGTGCCAGGAAGATCCACAATACTTATGGTTTTTTCGGCTGCCTTAAACTTTCCAACCTTTTTTTCTACGGTAACTCCGGGCCAGTTTCCGACCTGCTGATGGCTTCCGGTAAGTGCGTTAAAGAGTGTAGTCTTACCGCTATTTGGATTTCCGCATATTGCAACCGTGTTCATTTTTTTTCATCTCCCTTTTCCACCGTTATATAAGAGGCTTCTTCCTTACGTATAGTCAGGGAATAGTTTTTAATGGTTATTTCTATGGGATCACCGAAAGGGGCTTTTTTTACTACTGTTATCATACTTCCCGGAGTAACTCCCATCACAAGGAGACGCTTTTTGACGTTTCCTTCACCCATTATACTTTTGACATATCCGGAAAAACCCGGATTACATTCACTTAATATCATTTGACTGCCTCCTGTAGGCTTACCGGACTTACCAGTATCTTTTTGGCTGTACCCATTCCAAGAAAGTACTTTATGCCGTTTATTCTCAGCATTACCGGCCCTTGTGAGAAATCACTAAGGACTTCAAGGGTGCTGCCTTCATTTATGCCCAGCTTTGAAAGTCTTGACCGAAGGATCATTCCTCCGCCTATCTTTGAAACTTTGAAAAAACCTCTTCCTGCAATAACAAGTGACATAATCCTCCTCCTGTAATGTTATACACTTTTAGTAGTTATACCTACATTTTATCACAAAAAAAAATCATAGTCAAATCACGTTCTTAAAGAAAAAAGTTCAAAAGACAGCAAACGTCAGCGCCTATCTTTTTTTACGGTCTGATGTGGAGATAAAAAAAGTAAGCCTCTGAAGGCTTACTTGATTACCAGTACTTCCTTTGCTTCACTTTTCCTTATGGCAATGCTGTAATCGCGTATCTTAATTTCGATAGGATCACCAAGCGGTGCAACCTTAAGAACTTCGACTTCTATACCCGTAGTTATTCCCATTATAATAAGACGTTTATGGATCTGTTCCGAGCCCAGTATTTCTATAACCCTAACCTTTTCGCCCGGTTTGACCTGGTCAAGACACATACGCGTCTCAAGTGTTTTGGATTTATAATTTTCAACATACTTGCGGTATTTGGCTTTTATATCAGGGTTATCCTCAAAAAAACTTTTTATCATTTCCATCGAGCGCGTAAGATTATCTGATTTAAGATGTTCCATTTTGCAAGAAAATTCATCGGCCTCAAAAGCATTTATATCAAGTATGTTAATAAAGAAGTCTCTTGTGGTCATTCTGTTTTTATATATCTTCTGGGCTTTTTCTATCCCAGACTGGGTAAGCTTTACAAAGCCCCTTTTCTCATAGTTTACAATTCCCAAATCTTCAAGTTTCTTTATGGCATCAATGGCAGAGGTGTGTTTTACGGAAAGTGAGGCTGTCATATCCTTTATTCGGGCTATCTCATTTCTGAGATGAGCCTCATAAATTACAACCAGATAATTTTCCAAACTTTCAGATAACTCCATAAAAACACATCCTTTGTAGTATAATCTACAGCAATTTTAACATTTTTTTTATATTTAGTCAAATTTTAAAGCATAGGAACATTATAGGTTAAACATATCATAAAATATATTTTTCTCTGAAATACCAGATGAAACAAGCATCTTTACAGCAGCTTCAAGAAGACCTCTGCTTCCGCAAAGGTAAGCGCTTAACTCTTGAGGAAGTTCTATTTTTTCCTCAATAAACTTATGTGCAATCTCTGTCACAAGTCCTCTTTCACATTTACATGAAACATCGTTTTTATCAGCAATACAAGGTATGAAATGAAAGTTTCCAAACTGTTTTTCAAACTTACCGAAGTACTCTGTATAAAAGATATCTTTTTGGGTCTGTCCGCCAAAAAAGAACCATATCTGTCTTTTTTTCTCGTTCTTTTGGAGAAGATCTGTCACTATGGACTTTATCGAGGACATTCCTGAACCGCCTGCTATACATATCATATCACGTCCGTCATCACGGACATACAAGTTTCCGAAAGGACCCTTGAGTTCGATTTCATCTCCCTGCTTTAGCTTTTGGTGAATATATCCGGAAACCTTTCCGCCCGGAACATGTTTTACTATAAACTGCAGAGTACCTGAGTCCGCAGGTGTTGAAGATATAGAGTAAGTTCTGCTTGTTTTGGCACCTTGGCTATCAGGCATAACAGAAAATGACATTATCTGTCCGGCAAGAAAGGATATTTCCTTTGGCGAAATAAGTTCAAGGTTTATTTCTTTTATATCGTGGGTCAGATTAATAATGCTTTTTACAACTGTCTTATATGTCTGGGGTTTTGTTCTGCTAAGTACCGGCTGCTCCATAAGCTTCATCTCCTTGTCCGTTAAAGTAAAGGCAACGTACTGTTATTATATGTGATTAGAATGTCGGGAAAATTATAACAGGTTTAAATTTTTCTAACCGGCTGTCGGATTAAAGTCTTGAGCTTTTCAGGTGCTGCTCTTCTGGGATCGCCCAGATACACTTCATGGTGAAGGCCTGTCATCTCGTATCCTTCAAGAGATATAAACTCATGAAGCTTTTTTACTGTAGGTTCTTCCTGTGCATATGGTCCAATATGAAGTATCTGAGCACACAGCCCTTCCTCGAAGCATTCAAATGAAAGCAAAGAAGTATCTATATCTTCTTTTTTCTTTTTCAGCAGTTCCTTAATTCCAGAGTCAAAGATCTCGCTGGTTATGAACTCCGGCTGAACTATAAAAACCTTCCATTTCCATTCTTCTTTCTTTTCAAGGCTGAAGGTACTAATTTCGTCGGTCCACCAGAGTCCTTCCAGCGGCATGACAGTATAATGAGAAGTATCGGTTTTCTTAAGCATAAATTTGATGGTGTAGGCTATAGAATAAAGAGTGGACATGGTTTTTTGGAAAAAAGCACTGTTGTTGGGATTGCCATAACCGCTGCAGCTTATTATTTTTAACTTAGGTACGGTAATAAAGTAAGGTTCAGTTTTTTTTGTATCGTAAAGATCCTTAAGTACTTTTTTGAGATCAAGGTTCATAGCTCACCTCCGGCAGATGTTATTGATTTGGGTACAGTAGTATTATAAAACAAAAAGTATGACACAGATGGTCATACTTTTATTCAGGTCATTCCTAACGGAGGATAAATCTTTTAGGAATAAGTTCTTTCATGGAAGATACTGTATATATGTCGGTGCTTTGGGCTACGGTTATATAAGCTCTTTCTTTTTCCTCAAGCAGTTTTTTGAAGAAATCGATATCGTACTTTGAAGAGAGCCCAGGTACATATGTCATTCTCAGTTCGTACTCTAGATCTGATTTCCTTAAAATATCAACAGTTTGTAAGACCTTTGAAAAATCAGTAGGAGTACCTGTAAGCTTTTGATAGTTTTCAGGAGCAGCCTTTATTTCAAGAGCGCAGTAATCAATAAGCTTTTTCTGTGTAAGCTCGCTAAGCATCTGAGGATTTGTTCCGTTTGTGTCAAGTTTTACATAGTATTTGAGAGTATTTTTGAGATACTCTATAACCTTAGTAAGATCTTTATGTATGGTTGGTTCTCCCCCTGTTATACATATGGCGTCTACTCTTTTGCGAAGAAGTTCAGTCTGCTTAAAGATTTGTTCAATACTCATCTGTTCTTTTGCGTCTGAGTAAGCTATGCTGTGATTGTGGCACCATGGACATCTCATATTGCAGCCTTGCGTAAAAAGCACTGCGCTTACATAATCCGGGACATCGACGAAAGAAAAGGAACTTATTCCTGCAAACATTTGGAATCACTTCTCAAGGAGAACTGGACTCTGTGAAGATATTCCTGTTTTTTACCGGCGTTCCAGACCTTTACGGGTCTGTAATATCCCACAATTCTTGAATAAACTTCGGTTTCTCTTGAACAGATGGGACAGACGAACTTCTCACCGGATATATATCCATGCACAGGACATATGGAAAAAGTAGGGGTGATACTCATATACGGAAGTCTGTAATTCGTAAAGGCTTTTTTAATAAAGTCCTTTAAGACATTTGCTGAAGAAATCTTCTCTCCGACAAAGATATGTACCACTGTTCCTCCGGTCCACTTGGTTTGTAGCTCTTTCTGATGTTCGAGCAGATCAAAAGGGTCATCGAAAGAGTTAACAGGAGGATGAACAGAGTTAGTATAGTATGGAGTTTCTTCTGTTCCGCTGAAAAAAGCGGAGTTTCCATACTCTTTCCGATCAATACAGGCAAGACGGTATGAGGTTCCCTCGGCAGGTGAGGCTTCCAGATTATAAAGATTATTTGTTTCTTCAGTGAACTCTTTCAGAGTATCAAGCATAAAATCCATTATTTCAAGAGCCTTTTCTGTTCCGTCCCGGCTCAGTATGCCATCGCTTATTCCCATATTCAGAAGACCTTCATGCATGCCTACCAGACCAATGGTTGAAAAATGGTTCGCCCAGTACTGTCCGCTAAGCGAATAGATTTTATCAAGATATACCCTGCAGTAGGGGAACATTCCAGATACGGTAAGTTCTTCTATGTATCTGCGTTTTATTTCAAGACTTTCTTTTGCAGTGTTCATAGCATCCTTAAGAAGTGTGTAAAATTTTTTGAAATCATTATGACTCATCATAGCAATTCTGGGAATATTTATTGTTACTACACCTATGGATCCGGTAAGAGGGTTTGAGCTAAAAAGACCGCCTCTGCGTATGGAAGTATCGTTTTCATAACTTTTATTTGAGATATTGAAGGACTGAGAAAGCTTTCCGATATGATTCATCACAACGGTATTATCAAGCCTGAGTCTACAGCACATGCTCCTTACATCTTGGGGTGAGATATCCGAACTTATATAATTTGCAAAGTATGGAGTACCGTACTTTGCGGTAAGTTCAAGGATTTTTTCAGCCACAGGGCTGTTCCAATTGAACTCTTTGGTTATATTGTAAGTCGGAATCGGAAAAGAAAACGGCCGCTGTTCGAAATCTCCGCTGCTCATTACTTCTACAAAGGCGGTGTTTATCATATCCATTTCTTTCTGAAAGTGTTTGTAGGTAAGCTCTTTTTCTACGCCTCCGATGATGGCTTTCATATCTGCAAAATTCGGAGGTACCGCAAGATCGAAGGTGATATTGCTGAAAGGTGATTGAAATCCTACTCTTGTAGGTACGTTCATATTAAAAACAAACTCCTGCATATTTTGTTTTACGGTTTCATATGAGAGTCTGTCATAATAAATAAAAGGAGCCAGGAGGGTATCAAAGTTTGAAAAGGCAACGGCACCTGCAACCTCTCCCTGCATGGTGTAAAGAAAGTTTACCATCTGCCCCAGAGCGGTTCTAAAATGCTTTGCCGGACCGCAGGAAATTTTGTTTTCAACTCCGCCGAAGCCTCTTTGGAGAAGATCATGCAGATCCCAGCCGACACAGTAGCTTGAAAGGCATCCCAGATCGTGAATATGAAAAAGCCCGCTGTTATGATAAAAAGGGATATTACGGTTTTTTTGTCCGTATATATCTTCAAGCCAAAAATCCTTTATGGCCTGCTGATGTATGTGGTTGTTCAGTCCCTGAAGGGAGTACTGCATATTGGAATTCTCTTTTACCTTCCAGTCTGACATATCGATATAAGAAAGAATAGTGTCTTTCATAAGCCACCCCCATAAAAAATATTTCTAAACAATTTTCCTGTTTAGAAATATTCTACTACAGAATACTATATATTGTGTGTTAATTTTTTTGAATACAATATGTTGTTACCTTGGATACATCACGGACACACATCAGTGCTTAAAAGTAATTTTTGTTAATTCAGAATTAAAGTTAAGAAAGCTTCTTATGGTGTTGATGGATCTTTTTTTGAAGCTGTTCTACCTCAAAGCTTTTCTGAGAAAGCTGCAGCTCAAGCATTGCATTAAGAGATTTAAGCTCTTCGTTTATTATGCTGCTTTCAAGTGAAACTGCGTTTATATAAGAAGTTCCGGATTTTAAGGAAAGCCAGAGTATCTGAGTAAATACAAAAACAAATATTCCAAGGCATGTAAAATCATCATAACCCAGGTACTGCCCGGATATTAAAGAACCAAGAAGCTGAAAGTACATAAATCCAGTACAAGCAACGATAAAAGATAAAGGAACCCGAGCTTTTTTAAATAAAGCATATCCAGTTACAAAAAAGACATAAGCAGAGATAAAAAATATCAGAAGAATATAAAAAAAGTATACCGTACTCCAGTAGGAAGGAGAAAGGAAAAACCCTGCCAGAGAAACTCCTACGCAAAAAGTACCGTAAAGCTTAATAGCAGCTCTGCCTCTTGAAAAATCAAAAAGCTCTGAAACAAAAAGGAAAACCATGAAAGCAATAGCTGTCATGACCGGTATGGAAAGTCTTGTTTGAAGGTTCCATGGCAGTATGCCCAGTATATAATGGAAAAAACTGTTGTCTGAAAGAAGATTGCGCAATGGTTCAACAAAACAGATCAGCGAAAGGATAAACAACTTTTTTTCGCTTTTATCTTTTAAAAACAAAAGCAATCCGTAAAGTCCCGTTATAAGGAAACAGCCTATCATGAACATCTCTCCTGCAAGAAAACTCATACGGTATCTGTTTATAGAGTCCGGAGAACCCAGTCTGATGTTTTTTAGTGCGGACTCCTTGAGCAGAGCAGCGTTTTTCATATGAACAACAATATCAAAAGAGTCTGATGACGGTATAAAATTGCCGTTACTGTATATGCAGCTCTGTCCGTAACTGTTGATGCATCCGTTTGCAGAATTGTTCAGAGCCTTTCCGTCTGCCCAGACCGTAAAGCCACAGCCCATATTTGGAAAGTACAGCGCAATGGGAGAGTTAGAATCTTTTGTATGCACAGTCATTCTTAAAGTTGTAACCATAGCTCCGTCCAAATCAGATGAAAAAAATGACGGTTTACTGAAATTTCTGAACATAGTCGAAGAAAAACCGCCAGCGGAAAACTCCTGTGGAGTTATAAGACGATCCGAATATACTTCCCATTCTCCTGTGAGAAGACTGTAAGAATGTGATTCAGAGAAATTTTTTTCAAGTCTGGCCACGCCTTTTTCAGCCTGGATTTTTGAAGGAATATTAAAGAAAGCAAAAATGCTGAGTAAAAAAATAAAAGAAAGAGTTATATACAAAGTTCTCATTAGTTTAGTTACCCCCGTATAATATCTTCACATATACCATATCATACAAAGATTACTAACGAATATATATCTATGTTTAATTTTGTGTAAAATGAACTGAATTCTTTTTAGTGACAAAGATTGGAGATTTCACAGAACATAGGATAAACATAACGGTAAATACTCTATTTGTGCTACAATTAATGTAATGAAGCGTAATTTCAGAGAGGTGGAGTATGTTTTTTATAGGAATATTCGGGGTGGACAGTTCAGAAAAGATTTTAAAACAGCTGAGCTCTCTTGTATGTCCAGGGTGTGGCAGACTTTGCAGTGGCAAAGTAATATGTGAGAGCACATTTTTTCATATATTTTTTATTCCTGTTGTCAGATGGAACAAAAAATATTTTTTAAGAACCGATTGTTGTGGCTGTGAGTATATGCTGACCAAAGAAAAAACAGAAAACATACTTAAAGGAGATCCTTTGGATTTTCAAGATACTGAGTATGGTAAATGCAGGTCTTCTTTCTGTCCGGAGTGCAAGTACCCTTTAAATTCGGATTTTTCATACTGTCCGCGATGCGGCAAAAAGATAGGTGTGTAGATGCTCTGGCTTATTTTGGCTGCTTTTGTGGCGGGTGTCGTTTTAGGAATAAATCAAAAACTTCTTTTCATTAAAAAACTTAAACCTGTAAGTATCATAACGGTACTGCTTCTATTTTTCATGGGATATGAAATTGGTTCAGATGCACAACTGGTTTCAAGACTTCCGCAGATAGGTATTAAAGCACTTCTTACAGCGGTTTTTGCTATTGCGGGAAGCGTTCTTTTTACAACACTGTACGATAAAATGATTAAAAAGGGTGATAGAAAGTGATTCTGCTTATATCTTCCGTTGTTTTGGGAATCTTGTGCGGACTTTTTTTTAATTTTCCTATAAATTCAAACATCATAACTATACTTCTTATGATACTGGTTTTCTGCGTGGGGCTGGATATAGGTTCTCAACAGGAAATAGGAAAGAAGATAAGAAGCAAGATAAAAACAATATTAATACAGACGGCGCTGACTATATGCGGAAGTCTTTTGTTTGCAGGAATTTCCGGTTTTTTTACGGGACTTTCTTTTAAAGAAGCGGCGGGAGCAGGTGCAGGAATGGGATGGTACTCACTTTCCGGTGTCATGATAAGTGATCTTTACTCGGCAGAGCTGGGAGCAGTTTCTTTTACTGCCAACGTCATAAGAGAAGTTCTTGCTATTGTCACTATTCCTCTTTTTTCAAAAGTTTCAGAACTGGGGGCAATATCGGTAGGCGGAGCAACTACTATGGATACAATGTTGGGAGTTGTTTCCAAAAGCACCTCGGCAGAAAATACGCTCGTTGCTTTTGGACAGGGAGTGCTTTTATCTATGGCAGTGCCTGTTTTAATTACGCTTATTTTCAGTTGATGTTAATGAATTTTGCAGTAGAAGTTATAGTTTGTTTTATAAACCATCAAAAGAAGTTTTAAATCAGTATCATCATCTACAATAATCAGAAAACGCCATTAATAATGGGAAACCATATTTCAATTTCTCGCATGTATAAGATAGAATAATTATTGGCAGATAGTAAACTTGCCTAACTTATATCTTAGCGAGGGGGTAAAAAATGCTTAAAAAGAGTATAGCATTATTATTGGTCTTTGTATCAATAATATCTTTGTCATTTGCCTGTACCATAATAGCTGTCGGAAAAGACGCTATGGCAGATGGATCAACCATTATAACCCACAGTTGTGATTCAGGGTCGGACAATCCGCTTCTTTGGATTATTCCCGAGGCAGACTGGGCAGAAGGGTCAGTAAGAGAGATTTATCAGAACGCTCATTATTTCTATTTTAAAGGAAACAAAAACGGTACTCCTGTCTACAACAAGGACGGTTATCTTACCGTAGATGAAACCGTTGCTAAGAAAGTAGGAGAGATTCCTCAGGTTTCTCATACCTACAGGTACTTCTACTGCGGATACTCTTTTATGAATGAAAAAGGAGTAGCCATAGGAGAGTCAACATTCTCACAGGGAAATTATGCTACCGATACCGGAAAGCAGATTATGAAAGATCTTCTTGAGGATACATGGGGCATAATAGACTGTTTTGCCGCTCAGGATATAGCTCTTGAAAGGGCAAGCACAGCCAGGGAAGCCGTTCAGATAATGGGTGATCTGGTCAACAAGTACGGATGGTACGGAGCAGGCGAAATAATGGATATCACAGATGGAAACGAAGTCTGGGTAGCCGAGTTCTATGGAAGAGATCTTTGGGCAGCCGTGAGAGTACCGGATGACAGTGTTTTTGTTGGAGCCAACGTCGGAATCCTCAGAGATCTTGACCTGACAGATACCAAAAACGTCATGTACTCACCAAACCTTGTAAAGTTTGCCGTTGAAAAAGGCTGGTATACTCCAAAGGAAGGCGAAAAACTCTTCAGCCCGGGTCCTGTTTATGCACCAAGAACAGGCATGAATGTAAGAGAGTGGAGAGCAACAGATCTTCTTGCACCGTCTTTAAAGGTTGAATACAATCAGACATACTATCCTCTTTTTGTAAAGCCCGATAAAAAGCTTACCGTTCAGGACATATTTACTATACACGGAGATGTTTACGAAGGAACAGACCTTGACCTGACAAAAGGAATAGGAGCAGGTCCTTTCGGAGATCCTTTTGCAAGCTACAGGATCGGCGGTAGGGCAAGACCTATAGGAGTTCCGCAGTCAACTTACATTCATATAGGTCAGGTAAAAGGCTGGCTCCCAGATGAAATAAAAGGAATAAGCTGGTTTGGTTACGGTGCTGGTGCTACGACATATCTTACTCCTCTTTGGCCGATAATGGAAAAGCTTCCCGATTTTTATATGGTCGGTTCCAGATACGAGCCGTTAAGAAGAGATTCCGCATTCTGGACCAACCTTTATGTCCAGGAAGTAGTAAGACACAGATATATGGATGCCATAAAAGATCTCAGAGCCTACAGAGATCCTAAGATGCAGAGCATATATACTCAGGCGGACAATGTTCAGAATCAGGCTGCAGCATTTATAAGAAGCGGCAACAAAGAACAGGGAATAAAGCTTGTAAGTGATTTTGCTTACGATACAGCCATTGCATGGCAGAGAAACTGGCTTGACCTTGGCGATACAATATTTGCAAAGTATGTAATGGACAGAATATATATGAAAGGCCCGTCTTATCCTAAGACATGGCAGACAACCATAACTCCTGTAAAATAAAGTAAAACACCGGCGCAAGCCGGTGTTTATTTTGTTTTTTTATAGTTGTACGGTTCTATGTCCGTGTGTCCCGAGCGCTGCTCCTCTGAGTCAAAGTTTATGAAGTATGATTCTTTATCATTGGTAATAAGTTCAAGTGACTCTTTTATTTCAAGCTCCGGTTTAAAGGTATACTTTAAAAGCTTACGCCATGATTTTTTACTAAGAACTGTTGATATGTAAGTTATATCCGAATTTTTAGCTGCAATCAGGGCAGGCCCTTTTTTAAGGGGTGATGATTCCCATGTTCCGGTCTGTTTTCCTTCAATAACTTCTAATTCTTCAATCCACATATCTGCAACAAGGCCATGATCCTTGTAATCGATGTACTCTTCGTATATGGCTCCGAAATCCTTTATTGTAAAGCTCAGGTCTTTTATCTTCCATCCAAGAGGTCTGTCAGAAATAATAGAGTTATTCTCATCCTTTATGTTGCTCATACAGGTTATAAAGAGCGAGCCCTGATACTTTTCGAGTTTTTTCATAAAGTTCTTTGGAACATAAAGAGCATAAGGCAGCACAACTATCTCGTAATTTTCTATTTTTGAGTCTCTGAAGATAAAATCAACAAAGTATCCAAAGTATCTAAATGCCGCATATATATCCTGTAAAGCCTTAACATAATCGAAATCCTTGCACACGCCGTTTATTTTGTGCATCCAAGCAACTTCGTAGTCAAAGTATATAGCAACCTTGGCCTTGGGTCTTGAAGAAAGCTTGCTGACTTCTTCGGAAAGCTTTTTAACTACCTTAAGACGTGGGCTGGTGTCAGGATTACCTTCATAGTTCATCAGACCGTTATGATACTGCTCTGCACCGAAGGAAACGGCTCTGTCTCTGAAGTATGAAAGGTTTTCAGCACCGTGCAAAAAAGCCTGTATGGTTGACGGCACAAGCCATTTAGCAGGAAAAAACAGATTTCTGTTCTGCCAGTTGACTCTGCCTGGCTGTTGCTCCATAACCGTAAAGTTCTTTCTTTTCAGAGACCACATTAGATCAAGGTTGAATGCCTGCTGAAGCGGGTCAAACTTAGCCGAAGGGTTATAGTTGTCAAATGAGATGAAATCATAAAGTTCCTGGTGAGAACAGTAGTCCAAATTTGTAAAATTTACCATAAAGTTGGTTGTAACAGGTTTATCTGAATATTTTCTGAGTATATCCGTCTGCATCTGTGCAAATTTTTTGACGGAAATACTTGAAAATCTATAAAAGTCAAGCATCTGATGAGGATTAGGAATAGCAGATATCTTTTTGGGAGTGGTGATCTGTGAAAAACTGTTGTATATTTGCGACCAAAAGACGGTTCCCCATGCTTTGTTAAGCGAGCCGATATCTCCATACTTATCTTCGAGGTAAGCTCTGAAGCTCTCATCACATTTTTCGCAGAAACAATGGGAAGTATCTTCACAGCCGAACTCGTTATCTATCTGCCATGCGTAAAGAGCATCATGGGAAGAAAACTCACTAGCTAAAAGTTCTACTATTTTACTTACATAAAGGGCATATTCTTTGCTGTTATAGCAGTAATGACGTCTTCCACCGAAATTTCTGGTGTCTGACGCAATGTCTTTCTGAAGAATTTGCGGATACTTTGATATAAGCCATGCAGGTGGGGTAGCTGAAGGTGTGGATAAAATAACCTTTATTTGCAGAGTTTTGCAGATGTCCATGGTTTTTTTCAGTAGTGAGAGGTTGTACTTTCCTTCTTCCGGTTCCAGAACACTCCACATAAACTCTCCTATGCGGACAAACTCTATGCCGTTATTTCTGAAAGCCGAAAGGTCTTTTTCTATACGGTCCTCTTCCCAGTGTTCCGGGTAATAAGCTGTACCAAGCATCTTTCATACCTCCTTGGAATATTAAAAACTCTGGATTCCGGCGTTTATAATCGAATGCAGCTTCTTAATCCAAATTAATATACAATTAATTTATTCTCCTATCATATTTTAGCAGATTTATAAAAATAAAATGCAACGAAAAGATAAATATTACCAAAAGTAACTTTTTTAAGAAATTTTAAGATATATTAAGAGAGTTTAATATTAAAATTTATCCAAAAGATCTTATGCTATATTTTCTGAAGAGTTGCTATAATATCTTTATGGGGTGATTAATATGGTTGAAAAGGAAAGAGTATCTTTATGCAACGATAAAGAAGTAAAAAACGGAAAGTATGTTCTTTACTGGATGCAGGCAAGTCAGAGAGCCCATTTCAATCCGGCGCTTGAGTATGCTGTCCTTGTTGCAAATACCATGAATAAACCCCTTATAGTTCTTTTTTGTATAATGCCGGAGTATCTTACGGCATCCTTTCGTCATTATCAATTTATGATAGAGGGATTGCAGGAAACTGCCCAAACAATAAGGGGATACGGTGCGGCTTTTATAATAAAAGCAGGAGATCCATGTGAAATTATTAAAGAACTTTCTGAAAGCTCATCAATGATTGTGTTCGATTTTGCATATCTTGATTTTATGAAAGCTGTAAGAAAGAAGATTTCTGCACAGACTGCATGCAGGGTAGTACAGGTTGAAGGCAATGTGGTTGTTCCTGTTGCTGCTGCAAGTTCAAAAGAAGAGTATTCAGCCGCAACGCTAAGACCAAAAGTAAGTGCGGTTATTTCAAAGTATCTTAATTCTGAAGAGGAAATAACAGAGCTAAAAAACAAAATAAGCGATCCACAGATAGAATCGCTTACTGAACAACAAGCAAAAGAGTACATAAAAAAGTTCAGAACAAACAACAGATACTTTGATGAAAGCCGCTTTATAGGAGGATACTCTCACGCTCGTCAAAAGCTTGACGACTTTATTAAATATAAGCTCCATAATTACGCAGATATGAAAAACGATCCGACCAGCGAGGTTCAGTCCGATTTAAGTCCGTATCTTCATTTTGGACAGATATCTCCTGTTTATATAGCAAATCAAATTACGAAAGTACTTTCAGAGTCAGCCCAAGAGTATTTGGAAGAGCTTATTGTTAGAAGAGAGCTTGCTCACAACTTTGTCATGTACAACGATGATTACGCTCAGTATAACTCTGTTCCAGCATGGGCTAAAAAAACCTTGGCAGAACATCTTTCCGATCCCAGAGAGCACTGCTATTCACAAAAGCAGTTAGAAGATGCACAGACGCACGATGAGTACTGGAACAGTGCACAGAATGAGCTGCT
The DNA here is from genome assembly GCA_022704305.1 of Thermotogae bacterium. GTDB lineage: Bacteria > Thermotogota > Thermotogae > Petrotogales > Petrotogaceae > UBA5851. The sequence goes on from JAKJGQ010000007.1 coordinate 31,644, forward strand.
GCTGACAGGAAAAATGCACAACTACATGAGAATGTACTGGGGTAAAAAAATAATAGAATGGAGCGAGACACCTCAAAAAGCTTTTGAAACAATGGTCTATCTCAATGACCGCTATGAAATGGACGGAAGGGATCCTTCCGGGTATGCAGGCATATGCTGGTGCTTTGGCAAGCACGATAGGCCTTGGTCTCCAAGGAGTATATTTGGTAACGTCAGATACATGAACGATAAAGGACTTGAAAGAAAATTCAAGATTCAAAAGTACGTTCAGAGGATTAAAGACCTCAAAAAAGGAAGCTAATTCAGTCTATCTCTTTTATTTTATCCTCTATTATGCCCATATGCTCTTTTATATACTCCAGATATTCCTGTGCTACACCGTTCTGATAACGGTCACACAGATTATCGATAATCCTGGACGAATAGAAAACAATATTTATCATATTGTCGTCCATCAAAAGTCTGCCTTTTACACACGCATCAAGTATAAGTTCGGTCTTTGCGGAGATTATTCTCACCATTTCAGCACTTACAAAACCGGCAAGTCCCTTTATAGTGTGAAAAGACCTGAACAGGGCAATTACACTTTCCTGATCTGCCTGACTGTCAGAAGATATGATCCTGAGAGTTTCACGTATTACAGCCGATGATTCCCTTGTTTCCGAAAAAAAAGTTTTTATGAAATCCTTCTGTATCTTATCAAGTACCTCGGTATTTACACCGTTTACGGTATCAATCAAAGCTTTTTCTGTTTCCAGTCTGTTTATGAGGCTTAATTCCCGCATGTAACGCCTGTCTGACATAAGATCAGCCTCCCTTTAAAAGACCCAGCTCCTGGAGTTTTAAAATAAAGTCTTTTTTCAAAATAGGCTTGATTATATATGCTTCACATTGTGCTTTGAATGAATTACGTACATTTTCCACATCGCTCAGGGCGGTGGTCATGATAATCTTTGTCCCATCAAGCCCGTATACTCCGTTTTTGTTTTCTGCAGAACGTATCTTTTGCAGCACCTGTATGCCATCCATCTGTGGCATCATGATGTCAAGACATACCAGGTCATAACGTTTATTTGTTTTGAGAGAACTTTCAAAAACACTTATTCCCTGTGCCCCGTCGTTTGCAATGTCGCAGACGGCATACTCCTTCAAAAAAGAGCTTAGGAGCTTCTGACTTATAGGATCGTCTTCAATAATAAGTACGTTCATACTTTAACCTCCTATTATAGTCTAATATATATTATATCGCAATTTAAAAAACAAAACTCAAAATAAAATTATATAACCAAAAAATGTAACCGAAAATTCAAAATGAGCCCATCTATCACGGCGTAAGCCTTTTAGGATCTCTTGGGAGAAGAGTTGCCTCACGTATATTATCAAGTCCCAGCATACAAGTAATAACTCTTGCCGGACTTAATCCAAATCCTCCATGCGGTGGGCAGCCATACTTGAAGAAGTTTAAGTAGTCTTCTATACCCTTAAGATCAGGTAGCTTCTCGCTTGCCTGGCTGCAAAGAATATCATAACGGTGTTCCCTCTGTGCTCCTGTGGTTATTTCTGTTCCACAGTATATAAGGTCAAAACTTTTAGTTATTTGCTTATTTTCGCTGCGCATATGATAAAAAGGCCGTACACTCCATGGGAAGTCTGTTAGGAAAACAAAATCTGAATTAAAAACTTCCTTTACATATCTTCCCAATGCTTTTTCACCGTCCGAGCTCAAGTCAGAATTTTCCAAGCATTCTATGCCATAGCTTTTAACAATGCCTTGAGCCTGTGTCATGCTTATTCTCGGAAAAGGTAGCTCCGGAATATTTATCTGTATACCGTAAAGTTCTTCAAGTTGTTTGCTGTAAAGCTCTTTAAGACCTGAAAATGTAAACGCAAGCCACTGTTCCTCAAAACACATAACTTCTTCAACAGTTTCTACGTATGCGATTTCCACATCCAGAGAGGTAAACTCTGTAGTGTGGCGGCTCGTAAAAGATGGTTCTGCCCTAAACACCGGACCTATCTCAAAAACTCCCTCAAAACCTCCGGCAATAGCCATCTGTTTATAAAACTGCGGAGATTGGGCGAGGAATGCCTTACGTTCAAAGTAGTTCACCTGAAAAACCTGAGCACCTGATTCCGAGGCTGCTGCCATTAGCTTAGATGAAGATATTTCTGTAAGATGTCTGGCGTAAAAATACTCTCTTGAGAGTTTTAGAAAATCTGAAAAAATTCTGAATATAAGCTTCTTTTTTGGGTTTCTCAGATCAAGATGCCTCCAGTTAAGGCGTTTTTCAAGAGATGATTCGAGTTCTTCAGATATATCTATAGGCAGACCGGTATGGGCTGATGAAAGCACCTCCAAGTCAGTAACCAAAACTTCTGTTCCGCTTTTGCTGAGATCTGTTCTGTTGAGGGTGCCAGAAATTTTAAGCACGCTGTTGACAGAAATTTTGTCCAAAGCATCTATTTTTTCTCCGAGAAGATTTCTCAGACATGTTGCCTGTATCTGTGACGAACCGTCGTCAATAATCATAAACTTCAGGTTTTTACCTTTGTTTCTAACTGTTTTTATAAAGCCGCATATACATACCTGTGCTTCAGACTTTAAGCCCTGCAGTTCTTTTATTCTCTGTCTCATAAAGTACACCTCCGTTTTAAAATAGAAAAACCGGTGCTGGCTAAATAACAAAAACCAGCACCGGTTAATTAATCAAAGATTAATTAAGGCGCTATGATATCATCATCAACTTTTTTGAAAGAAAGTACACTCATCTTTGCCTCCAAAATAATTCTTTAAAAGATATTATAGCATACTCCGCAATAAAAATCAAAAAGAAAGAACAACTTTTAGGAAAAGTATTAAGAAGTATATTATAGCTGTCACGATTCCAATTGAGAAAATGGTTTTGAGAACACCCTGCCTGTAAAAATCATTGGCGATAAGCCCTGGAATTATGGTTCCTATAGTTGTAGATATATAATCTACAGGGAGGTTCCGTATAGTGATATAATCAATCAGCAGTTTTACAAGTATACCTGTCAGAATATTTACTGCCAGACGTTTTTTTCCGTAAAGGATAAGAAATCTGTTCATCAGTAGGACAAGAAGATAGGTTATAAGGCCTGAGCCCAAGGTATATAGTATTCTTAATGGATTGTTTAGGAACATATAAAAGTAAAAAGGGGTTACTATGCCTCCTGCCGAAAGTCCGGTAAGCCACCAGTAGAGAGTACTTATGGAAATTCCTACGGAAAATGTTTCGGGATTCATCGTTCCACCTCCAGGGTCATAAGCCATGCTGAAATATCGCGTATATTACCGAATCCGAAGACAAGAGAGTTTTGGGGAATAAGCTCTGATATCTTTCTGACATCCTTTATAACAGTATACTCTATGTTTTTACCCATCTTTGAAGGAAGCCTGTGAGTGGATAAAAGCTTTTTAAATCTACCGTCTGCAAGAAAGCTTTCAAAGCATAATGTCCTATCCTGTCTGTCATCCCGCGGATTAAAAAGACCTATCATAGTTTTATCGGGGTATATTTTTTTAGAGTATTCAAAAAGTTTTTCCGTTGAAAGAAGATCATTGGCAGCAAATGCATTGGCCAGGATAACAGAATTACTTATTTTAAGAAATTTAAAGGAGCCTACCTCCGGAGAAACTTCTTTCATGCCTTCGTATGAAGCATCAAGATCTCCGCCAAGCAGTTCCACTGTTTTAAGCGCCGTTCGTATATTATCTTCAAATACATTGAACTTGAAATCATTTTTTTGCACAGGGAAGCTATCATCTTTTTCATAGAGTTGAAGATCCTTTCTGACAGCCTGAACATCAAGGAAAAGCTTTCCCTCTGGAGAGATATCCCCCACAACAACTCTCGAGCCTTGCGGAATACTTAAAAGAAGGGTTTTCAAGGTCTGTACCTCGTTTTCACCTATTTCCTGGACGTGATCGGTGTAGGCATTAGTTAATATGGTTATATCAGGCTGGACTATTCTAGCACACGCACTCTGAAATTCGGGATTTACTGCCATGCACTCTGCGACAACAGCATTGCACTTCATTTTTTTTGCTTTATAAATAAGCTTGTACTGTTCCTGAATGTTGGCAGGTGCGATTCTATTAATCTTTTTAAATGAACCTCCCGGAAGTATCCAATAGGGTACTGTTCCTGTAGTTTTGCCAAGAACTCTGTAGTTCATAGCTGTGAGAGCTGCATGTACAAGCCTTACAGTTTCGCTTTTTCCTCTGGTTCCGTTTACTTGAATCCTTATAGGAATAGTTTTTTTGCACAGATATAAACGGATATTTTCATATACAATAACTACTATAACGATAAGAAATGCAGTAAGTATATAGTTCATAATTTTTCACCGCTTCTTTTTTTAGCTTTTTTTTCCCTGTATCCTGTGATAAGAATAAAAATTGTAAGTCCTGAAAATATTGCAAGATAATCCATCCTGTATTTAAAATGGAAAAAAACACCGCTTGTTCCCAACTGTGGAATAGGAATGGGATCAACAGGGATTTTGTTTTTCATGGCCAGGTCTTTTATATTCAGTAAATGAATTACAGGAATGCCAGACTGAGAATACTCGAATATAAGTCCTTTGACAGGGCTTGAAAGAACACGTGGCGGGCTCTTTGAAAGACCGTTGGGAAAGATAAGAGATGCCTCTGTTGCTCCGAAGTTGGTGGAAGCCCCTCCTATATTTATGAATACCTTCATCGGGTTTGAACCCAATGCACCGGCATAAAGTTCCATTCTCTTTTTAATGCTTTTTTCAAGAGTGGCTTCTTTTATTATAGTAACTGCGGCTGATTGGGCAATTTGATCAAAGACAGCTTCAGATTCTTCAAAAAACATATACTGTGCAAGATCATGATCTCCTCCAAGGGATACTGCAAGAAGCTTGTAATCAAAAATATTTTGTCTGTTTAGTTCTTTGAGCATATCGATAAAGGTGAAACCGGGTATGGTTGCACCGTAATTTGAAGCGCCTATCGAATAAATTATAAGAGGATTAAGTTCCATGGCTTTGGCAGCGCTGAGAGTTGCTATTAAAAGAGCAGGAAATGACCCGCTTGCTCCTATGGCAATATGGTCTCCTGCCTTAAGATCAAGCTCTTTGAAAAACTTAACCATAAGTGCTGCAAAATCGGGATTTGCAGATGTTCTTTTAGCCTGAAGATTACCTACTGAAGTTACCAGAAGAGTCATATCTTCGCCTATTATTCCTGTCCGGTTTGGATCGTCGTCTATGTTTATAGATATATTATTTTCTATGCGATAGTCTTTTAAAACAGATATAGAGTTTTGCATTATATGAGAAGCTTTATACTGAAGATCGTAATAGTCATTCTTGGTGCTTACCTTTGTTTTTTCAATAAAACAAACACCAAAAACAGATATAACGAAAGCCAGGAACAGATAAAAAAAAGGTATGGTTGATTTGGTAAATGAGTTTATAGGAGTCACCTGCCTATATAGTTTATAGAAATTATACCTTTGGTTATTGGCATATTTAATGAGATTTTGTGACATTTTAAAAAAGACATGCCGGATTGCTCCGGCATGCTTATGATTCAAATATTCAGATTATCTCTGAGGAGTTGTGAAACCTATTGTGTCGTTCCATGTCTGAGGATAAGGAGTGGTTCTGAAGTTTATATAACCCATAGCATATCTGCCGAGTAAATAATCTCCAAGTTTCAGCCATTCTGTATTCCATGCAACAGCATTCATGTAACCGTAGTTATCGACAAGAGCAACTGCTTCTTTGGTCTTGCCCTGTCTGTAAAGCTGACCTGCAAGCTCCTGAACCTGTGGGGTAACCTTGTAGAGCATATCCATCTTAGGAGCTCTGAGGTTTCTGATGTCTTTAATAGCTTCATTGTAGTGAAGTTCAGCCATCTGCTGTACATATGTGTTTACCCACCAGCCGGAATCTCTT
>JAKJGQ010000080.1 GCA_022704305.1 Thermotogae bacterium
AAGGGTGCATTTGTTCTGGTAAAAACCTCCAATCCCGGCTCAAAGGATATACAGTTCCTTTCGTGCGAAAACGGAAAAAAGGTATATGAAGAAGTTGCCAACAAGATTATAGAGGCTGGTATGGAGTTTTGCGGAAAATACAGCTTCAGCTCCATAGGCGCAGTTGTCGGGTGCACCAATCTTGAACAAGCCATAAGCATAAGAAAGCAGATGGAAAATACCTTTTTCCTTATACCCGGTTATGGTGCCCAGGGAGGAACGGCAGCTGATATAAAACACCTTATGATCAATAAAAACGGCGGCGTTGTAAACTCATCAAGAGCCATACTGCTTGCACATAAAAACCCGATGTTCGTTGATATTTCTTTTGATATGGCAGCAAGGAAAGAAGCGTTGAAGATGAGGAGCGAAATAGCAGATGCCTTATGAGTATCTTAAGAGCAATATAATTTTAAATTGCAAAGTATCCGAAGATATTTTCGAAATGAAAGTTGAATTTAAAAGCAATACGGAACCCGGACAGTTTTTTATGCTGAGAAAAAATGACAGTCCCACATTTCTTTCGCGCCCACTCAGTGTGTATTACGCAGACAAAGAGACAATCTCATTCCTTTACCAGGTTAAAGGAAAAGGAACACAATTATTTTCTTTGATGAACCCCGGGGAAAAAATAGACATAATGGGACCTCTGGGAAACTCCTTCAGCACTGCCTTCTGTGGAAAAAAGACAGCTGTCATAAGCGGCGGCATAGGCATAGCTCCGATGGTATATCTTGCTCAGGAGCTTCTAAAAAGAGATAATTCCGTTGATTTTTACTGCGGCTTCAAGGGCATGCCTTACTGCACAGATATTCTTGACAAAAAGATTAAAGTCTTTGTATCTTCACAGGAGGGAGTTGCAGGACACCACGGACTTATAACCGAAATTTTCAACCCCTCGGCTTATGAAAATGTTATGACCTGTGGACCCGTACCTATGATGAAGATAGTTGCAAATATGTGCAAAGAAAAAAATATTCCCTGCCAGGTCTCAATGGAACAACATATGGCCTGTGGCATGGGGGCATGCCTGGTATGCACATGTGAAACGGAACACGGGATGAAGAGGGTCTGTAAAGACGGCCCTGTATTTGATGGAAAAGAGCTGATTATGAATGACTGAAACCAAGATCTGTGGTATAAACTTCAAAAATCCGGTAATTGCAGCATCCGGAACTTTCGGATTCGGCAGAGAGTTTTCACAGGCATATGACCTGTCCAAACTCGGAGGCATCTGCACCAAAGGACTTACCTTTAATCCGAGACAGGGCAACAAAGGAATACGCTGCTGTGAAACAGCAAGCGGAATGATCAACAGTGTCGGACTACAAAATCCCGGAATACAAAGCTTTCTGGACAACGACCTTGCTTTTATGAGCTCTCTTAATACAGTTATAATAGCTAACCTCAGCGGTTCCAGCATACAAGAGTATGTCCAGGGAGCAGAGCTTCTTAACAGTTCGAATGTAGATATGATAGAACTCAACATATCATGCCCGAACGTCAAAGAAGGCGGTATGAACTTCGGAATAAAGACCCAAAGCGCTGCACAAGTACTCGGACAGGTAAGAAAGGCAGTTTCAAAACCTTTGATAGTAAAACTTTCTCCTAATGCTGAGGATATAGTAGATATGGCCGTTACCTGCGAAAAAAATGGTGCGGACGGTATCTCTCTTGTAAATACTTTTAAAGCAATGGCAATTGATATATATAAAAGGAAACCGATATTTAAAAATATAACTGCAGGACTTTCAGGACCGTGCATAAAACCCATTGCCCTGCGTATGGTATATGAAGTAAGCAAAGCAGTTAATATTCCTGTTATCGGTATGGGAGGAATAAGCTGCTGGCAGGATGCCGTAGAGTTTATAATGGCTGGAGCATGCGCAGTTCAAATAGGCACTATGAACTTTATAAAGCCAGACATCTGCCTTGACATAATAAATGGAATAGAAACTTTTATGATAAAAAATAATTTCAAAAGCATCTCTGAAATGAAATCTATAATATAGGAGGAAAAAATGGATATCAATGAAATCTTAAAAGAAACCGGTGCTCTTCTTCAGGGACATTTTCTTCTTTCATCAGGAAAACACAGCAACAAATACGTCCAGTGTGCCAAGCTCATGATGTATCCCGAAAAAACTCAAACTGTACTTAATCAGGTTGCTCAAAAACTTAAAAACCTTGAATTCGATATTATAGTCGGTCCTGCAATCGGCGGAATAGTACCCGCTTATGAACTGGCAAGACTTACAGGAAAAATCTGCATGTATGCAGAAAGAGAAAACGACGTTATGACTCTCAGGAGAGGTTTTGAACTCTTTCCGGGTCAAAAAGTTATAATCTGTGAAGATGTAATTACAACAGGAAAATCTTCCATGGAAGTTGCCAAGGTAATTAGCTCCTACGGAGCAGAAGTAGTCGCTCTTGCCTGCATCGTGGACAGAAGCAGCGAGACGCTTACCCTTCCAGTATATTCGGCAATAAAAATGGAAATAGAAACTTACGAAAAGGATAACTGCCCGTTGTGCAAACAAAATATCCCTTATGTAAAACCGGGCACCCGCAAGAGCATTTCATAAAAACCGAAAAACCTTTTTAGGCCTTATAATGTACAGGTTGTACCCCCTTTTTCATTTTTTATCATAAATAGGTTTGAATACTAATTTTAAAATTATAGAATAAAAGTAACACAACAGAAAAAGGGGGATTTATATGAAATTTGAAAAACAGATTCTTCTAGTATTCTTTATTGTTTTAATTGGACTGTCAGCTGTTTTTTCATCGGGCATTATTAGTTTGGAAAAGCATACAGAAAAAGTACCTTCTCGTTTCGAAAAACTTATAGTAGAAACAGAAACATCAAGGATTTTTCTGAAAAAAGCTGCTACTTCCCAATTGGTCTTTGAACATGATGAAAGGCTTCTTTCCCACAACATTGAAGTTTTCGGAAACACCTTTAAAATAACCGAATCTACAAAAGAGTTTAGGATAGACCTGGCAACACTTTTCGGAAAGTATGAACTTAATCTTGACAGTATGCCAAAAGAGATTTTTCTGCAGAGCGGCGATGGCAGCATAAGCTTATCCGGTATCACAGCCGAAAAAATATCGATACTTACACAAGAAGGAAATATATATGTGGAAGAATGTTCTGCTGTTGAAGAACTAAATATAAAAACCGAAGAAGGTCTTGTATATTTAAGTTTGGGAGATATAGACGACTACACCATAAATTTTTCTTCTGCTGAGGGTAGCCTCATAATAAATGGACGAAGATTCAGCAATACATCAAAAATCTACGGAAACGGAAAGAAGATCATAAATTTTGAAAGTCAATCATCAGATCTAATAATAATATAGATTATTCTTTAATCTTTCTAACCCAAAAATCCCCTGTGGAAAAACAGGGGATTTTATTTTTTCTTTTTCTTTACACTCACAGAACATCTGTTGCTTTCCCATAATGTTTCTGCTACTTCAAAGCTGCTTTCAGAATCTACAGCACTTATCATAGCCTTAATAGGTTCAAGACAGTATATTCGACACGGACTGTAACTTCCCATCTTTTTGGAGATATTGCATAACATACAGCTACTATTTACTGCAGAAAAACCATCTTCTGTACTTTCAATCTTCCAATCTGCACAACCATATAAATCTTGAGTTTTCTCAAAAGCATCTTCAGCCTTCTCAATCCCAAACCTCTGAACCATAATTTTCCCAGAATTCTTCTGTTCAGAGGCTTTTTCCTGAGTTATTTTTTCAAGAATACCCTCTTTTCCATATCTGAAAACCGTGTCTGCCAAAGCGGCAGCATAGAACATCTGTAGGGTCTTAAGCTTTTTTTCTGCATCCATTTTACTCCTCCTGCTTTATTTTTTGTTTTGCAGCACATTCGAAAAGCAATGTCATCTCCTCAGTTATCTCTGAATTAGGAATATTTTCATCAAAAAGGACTATGCGCTGTAAAAGATCTGTATATGTTCTGGTTATTATTCTCACCCAAATTTCTGAAGAAACCTCCTGTGACAAGAGAGCCATATTCCTAGAATTTCTCAAACTCTCCCACTCAAGCAGCTTACAACGTACATCATCACAGCCTTCAAATCCCAACCATGTTTTCATTGCCAGACGATGAATAATCTTCTCATCTTCGGTTAGACTTTTCTTTTGCAACAGTGATTGAATACAAAAATCTACCGGTTTAAGCTTTGCAGAAAAATTTTTATGGAGATTATCAACCAACCCTATATACGCTACTCTTACAACTTCATCAAAAAGTATATCTTTGCTTTCATAGTAATAATAAAGTGTTGGCATTTTACAGCCTGCAGCATTGCCTATATCCCGCATAGAAGTACCATGAAATCCTTTTTTATCAAAAAGTCTTATGGCATGATATTTTATTTTTTCTTTCATCATCTTGCTCCTTCATTATCTTATTTTTTTATATAACGAACGTTATATATATAATATATCTTTTTACTCTTTTTGTCAAGCTCTTTCGTAAAATAAAAAAAAGCCTTCCAATGTAGTAACCATTGAAAGGCTTTTAAACTATTTTTTAAATATCTCCTGAACAACTGCTTTCGCCTGCTCATAAGACTTTGTTCTTCTGTCACGCATAAGTATTTCCAGTACCATATTCGGGTCTTTATTAATAAAAGCATCGATTGCCCATTCCATTCTCATTATTCTTGGTGCAAGATACCACTTTAAAATTCTGTCATTAAGCATAGGCTCAAGTTTTTCCGGTTTTATTCCTCCGGCATCCACCAGTGCCGGAACCTCCACGGCAACATCTTCCGAAATACCTTTTATGATACTACCTTTATTTAATATATTAACTATAAATCTCCCGGAATTACCGTTTTTAACAGCATCAATAAACGGAATATGCTGTTCACCGCTAAGTTTTTTCGGATCAAAAATATTTGATGCTTCAACAAAGAAGTCAGCAGGAAGTCTGTCTTTAGCAGACTCTATTATTTTTGAGAATGGAAGCTCCGGATTCTGTTCAAGTATCTTAGCTACCTCTATTGTCACTGCGGATACTTCGGCAAGCTTGTTCTGATACCACTTCCAGCCTATTTCCGAATCTGCTCCTCCCCATGGTTCACCATACCATTGCTTTTTATGATCCAGATCATAATGGTACTTCCAACTGCTGTTTCTGACGGTATCTCCTATAGGCATCATGCCGTAGAACTCATAAGCGTCAAATGCAGCAGGCGATATCTGATCATCAAAAGGATGAAGAGGCTTATGTTTTAATGCTTTCTCTTTAAGAGTATCTATCATATTATATGCATCTTTTCCGTTATAAAAAAACTTATTAAGCCAGATCCCGTGATTTACTCCGGCTACCTGCCACTCTACTTTGCTACTGTCAAGCCCAAGCTCTTTAACAAAATTATCCACCGCATAATGACCATGACAAAATCCGACCATCTTGGTTTTTGTATATCTGTTTATAAGAGTCGTTCCCTCAAAAACCGGATTTGCAGCCTGTAAAAGCCATGCCCCCGGAGAATACTTTTCTATCTTTTTGGCTATTTCCAGAAAGTAATTGAACTGTCCGTTGTTTGTAAGAGTATAATAATCTGAAACCATGTTGAATTCCTGCGTATCTATTCCCCGATAATAGCCATGTCTTTCACCTATTTCACGCATTTTTTCCAAGAATGAATGACCGCCTACCATTGCCGTGTTAATAACAAAGTCAGAGCCTATTATTGCCTTATCAAGATCAAGGGTTTTCTCAAAGTTCAAATCTGCTCCGACCTCTTTTGCAAATCTCTTCGCAAGCAAAAATGCTCCTTCCAGTCTGCTTTGATCTATATCCATGAGCGTAACCGTAGAACCCCAAAGAGTCTTTGTTTTACAAAGATCACTCACAAGCTTTAATGAAAAAACGGCACTTCCTGCACCTATAATACCTATCTTAACCGATGACATAATAAATCCCTCCTTTTATTAACCATATGTTTCATTAAAATTATACATCAAAAAATGCTTTGCTTTTATTAAACAAAATTCTTTCAGGATTTTATTGTATAATATTCTTTATAATCCCAAAAAGGAGAGATACGATATGCAGTTCAAAATAGCAGAGCAAGGAACTATTACTTATCTCACTATCCCGCAGTTAGAAGAACTTGGTGCACGGCTTATATTTACCACCAAAAAAAACGGTCTCTCAGATATATCAGAAAACGCTCTTAATCTCGGACTCAACACCGGTGATCCTATTGATAGAATAAGACAGAATTACAGTACCTTATGCAGCAGCCTTGACATAGACAGCTCAAGAATAGTTTTCTCTGACCAGGTTCATGGATGCGATATAAAACATATCGGTCTTAAAGACCTCCCGAGCGAAGATTTTATAAATACAAGAACCTTACATGCAATCGACGGAATATCTACCAATCTCAGCGGAATATGGCTTACAACCTTATACGCCGACTGTATTCCAATTTTCTTTTATGATTTCCGTCAAAGGGCTGTCGCTGTTTCACATGCAGGCTGGAAAGGAACAGCTCTCAGAATAGGCGAGAAAACCGTTGATTTTATGAAAAAAAATTACGGATCAAGACCATGCGACATCTTGTGCGCAATAGGCCCTGGTTTGTGCCGCAAACATTTTGAAGTACAGAAAGATGTTTTTGAGCAGCTGCAAAAACTTCCTTACAGCCAAAATTTTTGTGTATATGAAAGAGAAGTCTACAGCGTTGATCTGAAGCTTGCTAACCAGGAAACACTTTTGAACTGCGGAATTTTGAAGGAAAACATTGTTTGTTCAGAGTTGTGCACCTTTGAAGAAGAAGAGCTTTTCTTTTCTTATCGCAGAGATAAGGGAAAAACCGGACGAATGGCCGGCATGATAAGTATTTTATGATAACCGAAAATCATACATCAGTTTTTTCCAATACTCTATTTAAGACGTTATACGCCATATTAATCTGACCATGACCGGCTTTGGGATGAAACCCAATTTTTTCATAGATCCTTATTGCACGGAAGTTTTCCCTGTCCACGGAAAGAAAGCTTTTATAAGCCCCCCAATTTTTTCCGTACTCAAGAGCCTTGTTAAGCAAAACTGTTGCTACTCCTCTTCCCTGATACATAGGATCGACAGCAAGCTCTCTTACCCAAAGAACATTTGCTTTAGCAGAACTTGACCTGTATATGCTTATAAAACATACTCCGCAGATGCTTTCATCCTGCTTGTACACCAGAACTTTAGAGTTTCTGGTTTTGGCCCACTCTCTTACAAATGCATAACTTTCTCCCTCATATTCACGTGACATGCCTGCACACCTTAAAGTGACTTCAGCAGCTGTATGGTATTCATTCTCAGAAATTGTAAATACCTGCGAAAACCGTTCCTTCTGTATATCTATTTTATTAATATCCTCTATCCAGTAATCCATCCATTCACTAACTATTTTGAACCCTATCTTAGCAAGTCCGACAATATCTTTAGGCTGAACAAACTCTATAAAAATACGTTTTTCCTCCTGAAAATCGCTGTATTCATCTATAAATTTTTTCAAATTGTCTACTACAAAAGAAAAATCATCACATGCCCATAAAACATGATACTGCTTTTTTTCTTCTGAGATAATGAATACTCCTTTATCACAAACCACAAAGAAATTCTGGATCACATCTCCCATATCTTCCGCAGAAATATAGTTAAGCGAGCTGTATATGTGGTCTGCAGCCTTTTTTTTGAGTTCCTTAAAATTCATAATACTTCCTCCTCTCTGATTCTATACTATCACTTAAAAAATTTTTTTTAAGTGAATATAGTCATTTTTTTATTCATAAAAAAAATATCAGCCGCCATTACGGCGGCTAATATAAAATTTATTTTAAAATCTCTGAGAAGGAAAGTATTCTACATTCATCCCTTTATCTACAGCAACAACATCTATTCTAACCTCTTCAAACTTCAGTCCCTCATTCATAGAAATAAAAATCTGACCTACTTTTGAAATTTTGATCAGTTTTCCAATACCTGCCCTGTATGCCGGAGATGAAAGATAATTTTCTCCTCCCTTTACCTCGACAAAAACAAGAGTATTTCCGTCCATACATATAATATCTATCTCACCGGACTTTACGCTGAAATTTCTTTTCAAAATTTTAAAACCTTTTCTCTTCAAAAACTTAACAGCACAGTCCTCATATACTGCTCCCAAGCTGTTCATCAGTTCTGAATTGAAGGAACAACCAGAAGATCTCCCCTTTTCTTTGGAAACTGCCCGACTATGTTTTGGGC
>JAKJGQ010000081.1 GCA_022704305.1 Thermotogae bacterium
ATTCCTGTAGGAAGCATTACTTACAAAAGTGTCCTTACGGTTCTTCCTTTCGGAAATACAGTATCAATTGTCGAAATAACCGGAAAAGATGTTATTGATCTGGTAACTTATGCAGCATCTATACCTGACGGTCAGGGAGCAAGACCACAGACGGCTCTTCTTACCTTTGATATAGTGAACGGTAAACCAGAAAACATACTTATTAACAAGAAACCGGTAGATATTGGAAAAACTTATAAAGTTGCTACCAACGATTATGTTGCGGCAGGTGGTGACGGTTACACCATATTTAAGGGTAAACCTTCTTACAATACAGGTTTTGTAATGGCAGACGTTGTAAAGGACTATATAACCTTACTAGGAACCATCAAGTATTATGACGATGTTCCAAGGATAGTAAAAAAATAAGATAAAAAATTTAAGGCAGCCTTACGGCTGCCTTTGTTTTATTCTTCAGTACTCAGTGATGCCTTCAAGACTTTTCTCCACTTGCGTACCATCTTCAAGCCTGTTTCAATAACTTCATCAATATCATCGAGATTAAATGGTTTGAGTATGTAGTCATTTGCACCATATTCAATGGCTGTGAGAACCCTATCTATACTTGAGTTGCCTGTAATAACAGCTGTATAAGTCAGTGCGTTTAGTGATTTGAGATTCTTGACCAGCTCCAGACCGTCCATCTGCGGAAGAACAATATCGACAATTGCTACATGCACCGTGTTTATCTTGCCAAAATCAATGGCTTTCATAGGATCTTCAAAACAGATTACGTTAAGCTCTTCCTTTGTCTTTATATATGTCTCAAGACTCTCAAGGATAGATTCATCATCATCCACAATAACTACGTTATATCCCATTTTCAAGACTCCTTTCAGGTATATAGATATTAAAAGCAGTTCCTTTGTTGTAACTGCTTTCCACTTCTATTCTTCCATTTATGCATGCGATTACAGAGCTTACAATCATAAGACCATATCCCATGCCGCGAAGAGATTTGGTTGTAAAAAATGGTGAAAATAATCTTTTTTTGGTTTCCTCTGACATGCCTATTCCGTTGTCTTTTATTCTGATAAGAATATAGCCTTGATTATGAGGCTGACGCATCAAGTTTATTTCTATGATCCCTTTTTCTCTGCGAGCTTGCTCTATTGCTTCGGCAGCATTTTTGAGAATATTATTCACGGCAATCTTAAACATATCCACATCAAGGAATACTTCGGGATCTTCTGTATCGTCTTCAAACAGTATCGCTGTTTTTTCACTCTGGATAATACCGTTATGGTACATCATATTCACACAGTCTCTTACAATCTTTGCAAGATGCTCTGTACTTTGCTGTGGAGATTTTTTGAAAAGATTTTTCATTACTTCAATTACTTTTTGTATTCTTATTAGTGACTCGTCTATTTTTTCAAGTGCAAGACCTTCAGAAATAATCTTTCTTTTAGCCATATCCATATTAAGAAAAGCACTTGTAAGAGGATTATTTATTTCATGCATAATACCTACGGTAAGCTGCCCTGCAGTAAGAAACTTCTCGTTTTCCAGAACCATTTCTCTTATCCGGTCTGTATCCGAAAAAAGAGCCTGTATTATAAATCTTTCTCCTTCAAACGGCTTTACAACAAGTTTATAACTGATTCCGCTTTTCACAAAAACAGACTGCTTATCCTTCTGATCATCTGAGGTAATTTCAAATGAAGGAAATCTCCTTATGCTTTTTAGGAAAATGTCATGATAGTTTTTATTAAGTATATCAAGAAAGCTTCTGCTGCTACCTATAAGACTAGCAGCTTTTTCGTTGCAATACAGAATCTGCAGCTCTTTGTCTGTAACTATGATGGGAAGATCCATAATGTCAAGTACCCTGAAGATTTTCTCGTCACCCATGGCTGCCTCCCCAAACGGCACTTTATCCGCTTATTCAAAATAAGACTTAAGACTGTCAAGCTGCTCCAACCTGGCTATGCTTAAGCCGTGGCATACAAGATCCCTGTACTTCTGAACATCATTAAAAAAATCCTTCAGCCCAAGAAATCTTAGTTCAGCACCTTCAAAAGTTTCAGTAAACGGCTGTGTTTTTTTCATCACACATGTGAAGCTGTTTATTATTTTAGGATTTTCAAAAATGCTTAAGGTCAAAGGATACGCAGAAAAAATCTTTTTTATAAAAATATCAAACTCATCGTTAAACGCTTTATTTACCATAAAAAGACTGTTAAAAAACGCCTCCAATGGAGAAAAACTTTTATTGAGACTATAGAAGTGCGCATTTGCCCTTTTTTCTTTTTTTATTATACCAAGATCCTCAAGATCATTTATCGCTTTTAAAGTACTTCCAGCACCGGTTTTCAATGAGCGCATAAGCTCGTTGACATTCTGCTCGCTGTTCTCAAGCAAGGAGAAAATTATCTTCATTTCCATATTTTTATACAATGGATCTATCATGAACAACCTCCTGACGGAACATTAAATTCTTTTTTTGGAATATTTTATTACTATTATAATAAAATACTATTACTCTTGTCAAGTATGACATTTTTTCCCCGAAATGTTTTTTTGTTGTATAATTAAACTTGAAAACTGTCAATACAGGAGGTAAAAATGAAAAAATATTTATTGATCCTTATGGTTTTTATATTTTCTTCAGTGCTTTATACAAGACAAATTGAAGTCTGGCATACTTATGGAGGCTGCAAAAAGGAGTTTTTACAAAAAACTTGTACTTTGTACGCACAAGACAACACACAGGTCACGATAAAGCTTGTAGGCTTTTCTGATTATGCTTCAATGATGACAGCACTTAATTTATCCATAAAAAGCAGCATTCCGCCGGATGTCCTGATATGTCCAGACAGTCTTTCTAAAATACTTATTGACAGTGGAGCAGTGCTGACCGTACAAAAATTTATAGATACCGATACAGACTTCTCTCAAAAAAACCTGTTTCCGTTTATACTTGAAAAATTCAAGTATAAACAAACCATACAGGCTTTACCCTTCAATCCTGTTATTTTGATGAGTTTTTACAATTCTTCACTTTCAAAAAAACTTGGATTGGACAGCACATCTATACCAAGTACCTTGAGTGAAATTCTTCAGAATGCTAAGAGCGCTGCTATGTCAGAACTGTACATCCAGGAAGATATTTCATATGTAAGCATGCCTCTTGACAGCATTATGCTTGAAAATTTTCTGTGCATGACAAATCTGCCTTTTACCGACCATGATAATGGTAGATCGGAAAGCCCTGATTCAATTATGCCCGACAGCTCACAGATATATTCTTTCTTAGACTTCTGGCTCAGCATGCAGAACCTTGGATATGCAAAGCTATACGGCTATGATAGCTGGCAGGAAGCCATGGACTCTTTCATAAACGGGAAAACTTGTCTGACCTTTTCCTGGTCAGACAACATTAAAAGCATCCTGAATCAATCTGAAAAAAGAAAGTTTAAAACTGCTCTAGGCTTTGTACCTGTTTTTAAAAGAATGGAAGGCGGTCCTTTGGTAAGTTGTGAAGGTCTTTGGCTGGTAAGCGGCCATACCCAAGATGAGATTAAAGAGACATGGAACTTTTTGAAGTTTCTTGTTTCCGAAAAAATTCAGGCTGAATGTTTTTTATCCTGTGGAAGCATTCCTGTAAATACTTTGAGCATTGATTACCTTCTAGATAAAGACTTTACTGCCCAAACCTTTGCATACTACCTGCCTTTAATGAAACTGCTTGTTTCAAATACTTCATTCCAGAGTGCCGGTGCATTTTTTTCAGGTCATATATATGCACGAAAAACGCTAAATGATTTTTTAAAAAAATCTCTTTCGCTTAAGACGTACAGCTCGGATATTTCTTTGAACGAGCTGATCCTAAAGGCAAAAGAGAATATTGACAGTCACATATCTTTTTATAATGATCTTAACAGTTATACGAGATAACTCATTTAAGTTTCACAACCAATACCTGAAGCTCTTTTTCTGAAATGTTTTTAAATCCATGCTCTATGTTTTTGGGTGAATAAACGACTGTTCCCTGGGATGCGGATAAACTTTCACTACCTACGTAAAACTCCCCTTCACCCTGTATAACAAAAAATAAAGCATCCACAGGAGTTTTATGTTTTTTCAGCTCTGAAAATCCACTCAGTTTTATGACTATAAACTCGCTTGCATCATATTCAAATAACTTCCTTGCTTTTATATCGCTTTTGTCAATTTTAACCTGTGCATCTTCCCATCTGACAACTTCCATACTATCACCTCCGTTTCAATTATATCCATACGGAGGGGTTCTTTCCGTAACCTATGTTACATACCGTCTTTTTCCAGTATAAATTCAAGCATCTGCCTAAAAATTTCATTCTGCTGTTGTATCATTCCGATACCTGCACTGCTTTCAAAACTTTGGAGAGAACAGCTGAACTGTACACCATCGCCTTCGGGAATAAAATAATACTCTGTTTCCTTTGGAAGATACTCTTTGGCTTTTTCCACCTTCAGGGGAGGAGACATTTTGTCTTTCCCTGCATAAATAGAAAGCACCCTGATGTTCTCACCTTCGAGACTGTTCTGAGAGTCTGGATAAGCTCCCAGAAGAATCAGTCCTGATATTTTTTCAGTTCTGTCTTTTATATAAGAACATGCCAGTCTGCCTCCAGAGGAATGTCCTGCTATGTACCAGTCTTTTATGCCAGGATAATTTTCAATTATTTCAGCTGGCTTGATTACTTTAAGCGGATCATAAACAATGTAGGGAATATCTATCAAAACGCAGAATATTCCTTCTTCTGCCAGTCTTCTCATAAGTGGACCGTAGGATAAGCTTCCAAATTGTTTTTCTGGGTAAAAAATAAGACCTTTTCCCATATTCAAATGTTTGTTTGAAAAAACTGTCTTATCCTTTCTTTCAACTTCTACATCTTCTGAACTTTCAAGACTTTTAGATATATAATCTTTGTGCATTATGCCTTTTTTCAGAGAAGATGAATCCATGACAACTATTTGCCTTAAAGAAAAAAGCATAATCGGAAACATGAAAAAAGTAAAAAGTAAAATAATATTGTCGCTTCCCAACATTACTATCACCCCTGTTAAACAAATGATTGCTTACAGCTTACCAAAAAAATTACTGCTTCATTCTGATAAACTTTAAAATACTTGAAAGCAGCTCATCTTGTTGCTGCTGTCTGGATATATCGGCCTGACCATCACCATCTTGGGTAAGATACCAGCCGAACTGAGTATGATTGCCACCTTGTATGCAATAATATACAGTCTGCGGCGGAAGAAGTCTTTTTGTGCTGTCAATCTTCTGAACAGTAGCTAACCCGTCATTGGAAGCATATATGGATAAAACATCTAGATCATTAGAAGAAAGATCATCTCCCTGAGCCGGATAAGATGCAAGAAGTATCAGACCGGCTATATCCTCCGCGCTGTTTTTGACAAAGCTGCAGGCCATAGCACCGCCCAACGAATGACCGGCTATATACCAGTCTTTAATATACGGGTATCTTTTTATAACCCGTGAAGCAGACATAGGGGAAAAAACCGCAAGATTAAAAGGCATAGGAACGATTACTGTGAATGCACCTCTTTTGGCAAGTTCAAACATCAAAGGTGCATAAGCTTTAGGATCCACCCTCCCACCCGGGTAAAATATTATTCCTTTCGCATTATTAGCATTCAACCCCGAAAAAGTAATGTACTCTCCTTCATCAACTTTAACCTCCTGCGTAGTTTGCATAAAGTCTAAAGCCTGCTGCATTGGCATTGCAGGTGTGTTTACCCATCCTACAAGCCAGCCAGCACCTGCAAGAACAACAAGAAAAGCTGTCAATGCAAGTATTTTCAACACATCCAAAAAAAATCACCCCCTGTCTGAAAGGAATGAACTCAGAGTATCAACTATGAAGTTCACATCTTCCCTGTTAACCCAATAATTAGTCACAAATCTGTACACACCATTTTCAGGCGGATTTATCTTTATACCGTTTGTAAGAAAATATTCTACAACTTCCGAAGGATTCACAGAACTATTGATTTTGAAAAAAACCATATTTATGTGGACATCTTCTGAATTTACCGAAATATTTTTCAGCTCAGAGAGCCTGTCAGCCATGAATCTTGCATTTTCATGATCCTTTCTCAATTCTCCCCGCATACTGTCAATAGCCACTATTCCGGCGGCCGCAAGAAAACCTGCCTGTCTGAGCCCTCCCCCCATCAGCTTTCTCTTCTTTTTGGCAGAAGTTATAAAAGACTTGGTAGATGCGAGAATAGATCCAACCGGAGCACAAAGTCCCTTGGAAAGACAGAACATTACCGAATCGGTATATGCTGTTATTTCGGCAGGAGAAACTTTCAGATACTCCGAGGCATTAAAAAGCCTTGCCCCGTCAAGATGCACAGGAACCGATTTTTCATGTGCTGCCTCATATATTTTTTTCATGACTTCAAGAGGAATTACTCTTCCGTTGGAATGGGCATTTTCAACACATACAAGACCAGTGGAAGGATAGTGGATATCTTCTTCCCCGTTTCTTATTCTGCTTTTTACTTCACATGGATCTATGACTCCCCTTATGCTTGGAACTGTTCTGAGTTGAACCCCGGCTATAACAGAGCTTGCGCCAACTTCATGAACAACTATATGGCAGTCATCACCCAAAATTACTTCTTCTCCCCTTTTACAATGAGTAAAAAGGGCAAGCTGATTTCCAAAAGTTCCGCTAGGAACAAATAAAGCAGCCTCTTTACCGGTCAACTCTGCCGCTTTTCTTTCAAGTTCCTTGACAGTGGGATCCTCATCGTAAACATCATCTCCAACGACAGCATTAAGCATCGCATCTCTCATCGCTTGAGTAGGCTGAGTTACCGTATCGCTTCTTACATCTATGTATCTCATCTCAATCACCATCCATAAATAATATCTATTAAAATTATATCTTTTTTTTATCATTATTAGTAATAATAATAATAGAGCTTTTATAGAATTGTTTTTTCTCATTATATTTTTTATAGAACTGTCAATGGTACGGTTACTCAGATTTATAAATTTTTGTTAAAGCTGATTCTGAATAAACTTTTTTACCATCATCAGATGACTGGTACATTTCTCTCCAAGTTACCGCTTCAAATGACGAAGCTATTTCTGTCAAGCATGATGGTTTTAACGTTTGTATAGCCAAAATTCAATGACATATGCAAAAATTTAGCAGGATTTAATTTCTGCCAGATTTTCTTTTCAATAGTTTGTTTTTTTATAATACTTACTATTAATATTTAACATAATCAAAGCATTAAACTTATTTTCTAATGGTAAAATATGCGATATGTTTGGAAGTTTTTATTTAATAGTTCTGAACTGCTTTTTTAGCATATTATACAATTATTCTTAATCAACATCTTTAAAGGAGGGTTTCTCAATGCGTAAAACCGTTGTTTTCTCACTTTTGGTTATTTTAGGCATGGTTTTGGTATCCTGTATCAAACCGGTTCCACTGAAAGTTAAGACCCCCGTCATATCTCCTGCAGGCGGAACTTATACACAAGCTCAAAACGTTACTATCACCTGCGAAATTCCAGACACAGAGATAAGATACACTCTTGACGGAAGTGAGCCTTCGAAGTCCAGCACCTTATATACAGGAGTTGTTAATATTTCTTCTTCTGCTACTCTAACAGCTAAGGCTTTTAAACCTAACTGGACTGACAGCGATACTGTTTCACAGACATACACTATAACAGGTAAAGTCACAACTCCTGTGGTTAACCCTGTTGGCGGAACATATACTCAGGCTCAGAACGTTACTATTACTTGTGTAACTCCCGGTGCAGAGATAAGATACACTCTTGATGAAACCGAACCTTCTACATCCAGTACTTTATATACAGGAGCTATTAATATTTCTTCTTCTGCTACACTAACAGCTAAGGCTTTTAAACCTAACTGGACTGACAGCGATACTGTTTCACAGGCTTATACTCTTAAGGTTCAGTCTCCGGTTATGGATCCTGTAGGCGGAACCTATACAGATGCTCAAAACGTTACTATTACTTGCGCAACTTCAGGTGCAGAGATAAGGTATACTCTTGACGGAAGTGAGCCTTCAAAGTCCAGTACTTTATATACAGGAGCTATTAACATCCCATCTTCCAAGACATTAAAGGCCAAAGCTTTTAAACTTAACTGGACTGACAGCGATACTGTTTCACAGGCTTATACTCTTAAGGTTCAGTCTCCGGTTATGGATCCTGTAGGCG
>JAKJGQ010000082.1 GCA_022704305.1 Thermotogae bacterium
ACAGAGCACCGTCAATGGCAGTACCGGATGAAACGGTCGATGAAGCCCAGACCCTTACCTTGGATCTTTCAAAACTTTCGAGCGATCCGGATAAGGATGGTCTTAGTTATTACTCTGTAAACAATGTAGGATTAATAAACGGTTCTATCTTTACATATACCCCTACCTATGACGATGCCGGAGAGAAGCTTGCCAGAGTAGGTGTAAGCGATGGTGAGCTCAGTTACGAAACGTATTTTAAAATAATTGTCAAAAATGTGAACAGGGCACCACAGATCAGCATACCTGATCAAACAGCTTTTGAGAACAGCAAGCTTACTTTGGATCTTTCGAAGTACTCAAGTGATCCTGATAACGACAAGCTTTCGTACTCAGTACTGAACCAGACAGGTAAAATAGAAGGAAACTCTTTCATATACACGCCGTCATACTTTGATGCAGGAGAAAAAGTTGTTCAGATCGCAGCTTTTGACGGAAAACTTTATGGTTATTCAACCTTCAAGATAACAGTGAACAACGTAAACCGTGCGCCGTCAATCTTTATACCTGATCAGGAGATAGATGAGGGAAAGACCCTTAACATTGATCTTTTTGAACTTTCCTCGGATCTTGACGGAGATACTTTAAAATATTTCATAGGAAACGGGATAGGAAGCATCAACGGGAATAACTATACTTACTCCCCTGCTTTCAGCGATGCCGGAATAAAAAATGTTGAGGTAATAGCTTTTGACGGTATCGACAGAACAGCCGCCAAATTTAAGATAAACGTCAAAAAAGGAAACCGGACACCTATTATTTCAATTCCTAACCAGACTGTGAATGAAGGTCAGACCTTAGTTCTTGATCTTTCAAAGCTTTCAAGCGATCCGGACGGGGAAAGGCTTACTTACTCCTTAGAAAGCGGTGTAGGAGAGATAAAGGGAAGAATTTATACATACTCCCCGGCATACAATGAAGCCGGTGAGAAAACAGTAAAAATAAAAGTCAGCGATGGAATTTCAGGTGTTGAAACCACTTTCAAAATATATGTAAGCAACGTAAATAAGCCTCCTGTTTTCTCAATACCCGATATATTCATACAGGAAGGAAAGACTGTATCAATAGAACTCAAAGACTACACGAAAGATCCTGACGGCGATTCACTTGCATTTGCTTTCGAAAACGGAGTTGGCAAAGTTGAATCCGGAATATTTATATATACCCCTTCTTATGAAGACGCCGGTCAGCAGCATTGTCAGATTTTAATAAGCGACGGAGCGGTGACTGTCGGCGGAGTAATTGTATTATACGTTGCAAACGTAAACAGATCTCCTGCTATAGCCCTTAGCGATATAACCATTAAAGCAGGAGAAACACTTACCCTTGATCTGCTGAACTATTCTAAAGACTCTGACGGCGACATGATAGTTTATACAGTCGAAAACGGAGTTGGTGTAGTGAACGGCTCCATATACTCTTTCGCAGCAACAGAAAAAGATATCGGTGAAAGACTGGTAGTAATAAGAGCCAATGATGGTACCGATTATGTTGATGCTTCCTTCCGTTTAACCGTAGAAAAATAAACCCGTCCTTAAGGACGGGTTTTTACTAGTATTCCGTAGAAAAACTCACAGCTGTTTTTAACGGCTCCTCACTTAAAATATCTTTGGCTAGATAAAACTCCAAATCAGCAAAAGGATTGTACAGTATAATTGAAAATCCTGCATCAAGCATCAGTCCGCTTAAAGAACACGCCTGATCCCATCCGCTGAATATCTTTCCTCCGTCGATCAGACCGTACAGGCCTAAAACATCAAAAAGTATTACTCCTGTTCTTAACGTTGCTGCCGCATATCCGGCGGACATAAAGTAACCCTTATATCCTTTGAACCAAGACTCGCTATCAACTCTAAACAAATGTTCAAAAGGCGTACCCTCTGTTCTGTATCCACCTGCCATAGTAAGATGCGAAAATAAAAGTCCCTGCGATAACTTCATGTCTATAAGCCCTTCTGCCAGATAATCGGTTTTTTTGTATATCTCGCCCAGATCTTTAAAAGAGCTAATATTTGATATATCGGTAAGAGAGCCTGCTCTTAACCAATAAGAGAAATCATACGTCTGAGATGAAAAATAGCCTGCCGTTCTTAATGTATTCTCAAGATACAATGAGTCTTTTAAAGAAAGATTACTTTGAGATGCTATGCTTTCATCCATCAATTTGATCTGGAAAGCAAAAAGGTTATCGCAATAGTATCTTGAGCCTTGATAAGATAAAAAGTTTATATTCAGGTCGGCGTTGCTTGCTGCAAACTCTCCAAGGGTAGGTTGAAGTTTTACACTCTGAAACCCTGCAGAGATATCGTATTTCATCTCTTTGAAAAAAATACTGGGATACGTTGTTGTAAGATATGAGCTTTTATACTTGTTGAACGAATACCGTGCCGAAAGATTTATCATCTTTCCAAAAAGATTATAACTTTTAAGCGTCAGACTTTTTCCTAATATATCTGAAAGAAGCGTTGAAAACATCTCATAGGAACTCTTAAAAAGTCCTGAGCTTTCATTTATATAAATTATTAGCTCATACTTTCCAAGATCATTTTCTTTAATAAAAGCATATACTTCTGAAAAGCTGTTCATAAGCTTTAAATTGTTATTAAGCTCTTTGAGCATTGTCGGATCTATCAGATCACCGCTTTTAAAACCTACTTTTTCCTCAATAAGCTTTATATCCGTTCTGTAAGCTCCTTTTATTTTTACTTTATCAATAATTACAGGACCTGTAAGCTTACTTTCCCCGGCCGAAAGAGCTCTGAACGACAACGGATTGTTGGGAAAATACCCCGTAAATGCCTCTGTAGTCCAATTTTGTATGGCCATTTTGGGAATATTACTTATTTGGCTAAAAATGGATTCGTCATTGAAAATCCTAATAAAAAAATCGGGAGCTGTTCTATACTCCTCATTTGAAGTACCATCAGGATTAATGCCATAAGTATAAGTCATTCTGACTACCAGTCTGCTATTTGGAAGAACAAAAAAGAGAGGGTCAAATCCAATTCCATCCCCGCCTGTACGTTCGCCTACAACTGCTGCAAATCCGGTTTTTTTACAGAAATATGCAAAAGTTTCGGATGAAGAGTATACATACTTATCTGTAATAACTACTATCTTTCCGTCAAAACCATCCATTCCAGGAAGTACCAAACGTTGTATCTTCAACGGAGGACCAAACTCCTCACTTAACAACTCGGGCGGAAGATTTTTCATTCCAAGCACCTCACTTCTGCTTGTCTGAAAAAAGTTATATGCAAGGCTAAATCTTTCCGCCGCAGCCTGCTGGGCATAAGTACCAGACCGTATAAAGATATAGCTGTTGACGGCATACGGATGCTTGGCTAAAGGCGAAACAATGAGATCTGTCCAGTATGAATCTGTTCCACCACTGTTTCCACGTATGTCAATTACGAGAGTTTTACAGTTCTTAATGCCGGAATAAAAGGAAAATAACTTATCCTTATCGGCTTTTATGTTGCTGTAATCGAAGGAATTGATCTTTAAGTATGCCTGCCTTCCATCTGAAGAAATTTCGTATAAAATATTTTTATCACTCTCAGCAGTAACTGTTTTGTAGTCTCCAAAGACTGTTCTGTAGTCTTCAGTGTAAGGAGTTATATCTGTTTGGATATGTTTGCCGTTAAACAAATACTCTATACTTATTTTTTCTTTTCTTTCAAGAGGCAGCATATAGCAAAAGAGCTTACCTTTATCTTCAAAATCCTTTTTCAGCTTTACAACAGAGTTCAATCCAAGGACATAGCTGTCTGTATCAATCCCGTCTATATGGGTGATAATAGCTCCTGTCGGTATAAGTTTTTCGTCTGATGACGATACAACCTTGTAGAAACCATCAATATAAAGGGCATCAAAAAACGGAATCAGTTTTTTTTCTGCTGATGACTTTAAAATATCGTACTTTTGATATGAAGAAATGGTCTTAGATGAAAATACAGCGGCATAAAAACCGCTGTCATATTTTTGTGAGTACTTATTTACCTCTTCATATGTTAAAACCTTAGTGTGGTCGTTCTGAAGAAGGTTAATCATACGGGATATACACTTTATAAAGGCCTGGTCATCTTCGGAATTCTCTACTTCCCGCATAAACTTATCTTTCATGGATGTCCAGTCGTATCCGAACTGTCTTTCCTTAACCCAAAGGTATGGATAGTTCTGTGAAACCATGTTGTAAAGATACTCAAAATCTTCAATTTTCTGTTCTTTGGTAAGAGTTGCAGCTGAGATGCCTAAAACCGACAATATAATTATTATAAAAATTAAAATAATGCTTTTCATACTTAAGCCTCATCTATACCTGGACGTTAAAAACCGCTTTAAATATAAAACCCACCAGATAAGCAACAGCTGCAGAAAGGCCGCCTGTCACCATCATTTCAAGACCGCTTATAATCCATTTCTTCCCGGTGACAAAGTACCTCAGGGCTCCTACTGCAAACAGAGTAAGCGCAGTGATTATGCTTGCCGATAGAAACATATTATCAGCAAAAAAGCTTATAAACGATGAAAACACAAATGCCATAAGAGGCATAAAACCAGCTATTACGAATGAGAAAAAAGTTACCATGGCACTTTTCAGGGGAGATCCTTCGTTATCTTCCATAAGTCCAAGTTCCTCATGCATCATCGTATCTATCCAAAGATCATGATTTGAGGTTATAGTATCAAGAAAGCTTTCAAGTTCTTCTTCCTTTACTCCCTTTCTTCTGTAAATTTCTCTTAGTTCATCCCTCTCACCCTCCGGATTGACCTTTACTTCCCACTCTTCTCTGGCCTTTTCCGTTTTTATGTACTCTCTTTCTGATTTATCTGATATATAATCACCTACAGCCATTGAAAATCCGTCTGCAAATAAGTTTGCAAATCCAAGAACCAGCACCACCAGCGGTGAAAGTCCGGCCCCCTGTGCACCGGCCACTACTGCAAAGGTAGTTACTATTCCGTCGCTTGCTCCGTAAACCGCCGGTGCAATGTACCTTCCCTGAGAGGTTTTATGCCACGGTTCAACCGCAATATTTTCATGACTGTGAGAAAGAATGTGCTGTTGAACATCTCTCTCCTCGAAAGCCTTTCTGGCTTTTTTAAATCTGCTTTTATCAAGCTTTTCTATTATCGACATTTTATCACTTTTCCATGCCACGTATATGTTCAAGGAAGCTGCGACCAAACTGTTCTGCTGTTTCAAGATCTTTTTCCGTAGGCTTGAATCTTATTCTTAAAGGATTTTCAGATGAAAAAACATCAAACTTCATTGCAGAAAGCCTGTTAAATAAAAACGGAACAGCTTCTCCGCTCCATCCGTATGAACCAAATGCGGAGTAAGATTTTTCCTTCTTACCGTCAACAAGCGCAAGCAATCCTATAGCTTCCCATATATTTAAAAGCGCATCTCCGTTTATCGTAGGAGATCCGTAAAGAATACCGTCAGCCCACTCCTGTTTGTTTACAAGTATATCAAGCTTATTTTCAGCATTAACGTCATTCACAAGGTCAAAGAGCTGAACTTCCCCTCCTGCATTTTCTATACCTTTTGCAATTGACATCGCCAGCTTTCTTGTATAGCCGTATGCTGAAACATAGAGCAGAAGAATCCTGTTTTTCTTATGAACATCTTTCTTTGCCCACTGGCGGTAAAGGTCAGTATGCTTTTTGACAAACTCACCGGTATGTATAGGTCCGTGGCTTGGTGCAATGGTTTTTATATCATACCTATCAAGCTTTTCAAGAGTATTTCTTGTGTGCTCCTTAAAAGGTCCCATTATATGGACATAGTAATACTGCATCGCCTGAAGATACTTTTTATATGAGTCTTCATCCAGGAGATCCACAAACATTCTCTCATCTGAAAAGTGAGCTCCGAATCCATCACAGGGAAAGAGAATCTTATCTTCTTTAAGATACGTAAACATGGTGTCCGGCCAATGCCAGAAAGGACTAAGCAGAAATTCCAGAGTCTTGCCCCCAAGATCTATCTTAAGCTCATCGCTTGCCTGAATAAAGTTAAAACTTCTGTTGGATATCTGTTCCAAAAATTTCTTCGCCGGAACAGTACATACAATTTTTATCTCCGGATTCAGTTCCATCAGCTTAAAAAGATTCCCAGCATGATCCGGTTCCGTGTGATTTACTACAACGTAATCTATTTTTGTGAAATCCCCTTCAATTATTCCGGATACTTTTTCAAGGAACAGGTCGGTGAACTTCTCATGGCCACCGTCAATCAATGCAATCTTGCTGCTCCCTTTAACGATATATGAATTATAGCTCGTTCCGTACTCGGTTTTCATTATTATGTCAAAAACTCTCAGCAGAGGATTAAGAGTACCTGTCCAATATACTCCGTCAGTTATTTCTATTGTTCTTTCGCAAGACATAAAATACACCTCCGGTTATTTTATAATACATAAAAAAGAGGGATAGAATCCCCCTTTTTTTATTTTAGTCTATGGGTTCAAAGTCGTCTTTACCTGCTCCGCACAGTGGACATACCCAATCACTGGGAAGCTTTTCAAAAGCGGTTCCAGCCTTAATTCCGTTGTCAGTATCTCCCTGTTCCGGATCATATATATATCCACATATTAAGCATCTGTACTTTTTCATAGTCTCATCCCCTTTTATTCTAGGTTAATTTCTTTTTTGCTTTCCCATAGTCCGTGAAGGTTACAGTAAGAAAGGGCTATAAGAGTTCCCTTTTTCTGAAGTTTTACCTTTACTGTCACTATAGGGTCCGAAACAACAGGTCCAAAGTCATATCTACCAAGATGAACAGTATTCGGATCATTTTCATAATGAACATAAAGATCAATCCACTTAATGTGGTGCTCTGTAGTGTTGGGATGACTTATCTCCTTGCCTACACTGACAGTTACATTGAAAGGAACATTCATCGCTGCCTTGTCAGGGCATTCAATGACCGGAACGTGTTTTTCTGCTTTGAAATCTGCCGTTCTCACAACATCTCCTAACTTCATCATAATACCCCCTTTTAGAATTTTACAAAGAACTCCTTTTTTGCTCCGCATACAGGACACTTATCCTGTACTGGTTCATCGGTAGTATATCCGCATATCGGACATACATAAAAAGTGTCGGACTTTACATCCTGATTTTTTTCTGCTTTTTCCAGAGCTTCCTTATACATCACTATATGGCCTTTTTCTGCTTCTAAGGCAAAATGATTAGATCTTTCTGCTTCTTTTTCCTTTTCAAACTCCGATGCATTAAGATATACCGGATACATGTTGTCTACTTCGAAGGTTTCTCCTTCAATACTTGATTTAAGATTTTCGGTAATATCCGAAAGATGTCCCAAAGCTATAAAATGATTCTTTGCATGTACAAACTCAGCATATGCAATGGCTCTGTACATTTTGGCAAGATTATGGAGTCCCTCTTTTTCAGCCTTTTCTGCAAATATGCTGTACTTCATGTGAGCTTTTGATTCTCCGCAGAAAGCATCTTCAAGAAACTGTCTTACCATAGGTCTTTTAACCATATTTCTTACCCCCTTTATTTTTCCATCAGCACTTAAATTATAAAATTCATTTTTTAAATTAACATTTCTTAGAAGTAACCATTTAGAACTTTATCTTTTCAAAGTTATCCTTAAACGATTTTATAAATCCGTTGGTCTTATCCAGATCGTCCAGTATTCCTTTTATATTGTTCAGGAAATCTCTGACGGAAGCAGATATTTCCTCTGCGGTTGCCGATCCTTCTTCGGATATTGCAAGAAGGCTCTGCACACTTGAGGTTATTCCCTGAAGCTTTTCTCCTTCGCTGTCAAGCTCCTTGAGTATGCTTTCCAGATCATCTGAAATCTTACGTATATTCTGCGATGCAACCTGGTTGTTGTCTGAGCTTTCTTTAAGCTTTCCCGCATGTACTCCCATATTTTCAAACTCATTGTACATGTTTTCCGTAAGCTTATTTATTCCTGAAGAAATCTTTGAAAGAATCTGAGCTATCTGTTCCGCTGCTCCCTTACTTCCTTCAGCAAGCTTTCTTATCGAAGCGGCAACTACAGCAAAACCTTTTCCGGCTTCTCCCGCTCTGGCAGCTTCTATTGCAGCATTA
>JAKJGQ010000083.1 GCA_022704305.1 Thermotogae bacterium
ACTTTTGAAGCTACTTGGTTATATCCGGTTATTTCAAAACCTGTTTCGTATTTTCCTGGATAGCCAAGACTAGCCGCAACCACGCAGCAGCTTGAACCTTTCTTCCACTTTATTTCATATCCATCAAGATCTGAATCATATATATGTTTTATTACCTGAAAAAAATCTGTTTCCATAAGCGGAAGAACCGCCTGAGTTTCAGGATCTCCCATTCTTACATTGTATTCAAGAAGATACGCACCTTTAGTGCATATCATGAGTCCAAAAAATATGATTCCTTTATAGTTAAGCTTTTCTTCCCGTATTCCTCTTAGGGTAGGCAACATAATATTGTTTTTGAAATCTTCAAAATGCTCCTCTGTAAAAAGAGGGTTAGGAGCTATGGCTCCCATTCCGCCGGTATTTGGTCCTTTGTTTCCATCGTAAGCCTGTTTATGATCCTTTGCACTTATGAACGGAAGTATCGTTTTTCCATCAACCGCTGCCAGAACAGAAGTTTCAAATCCCTTTAAAAATTCCTCTATAACTACTGTTTTGCCAGATCCCTTAAAAATATCCTCTTTCATAAAAAAATTTAAGGTTTCCACAGCTTGTTCATGATTCTGAGCAATAACTACTCCCTTCCCTCCAGCTAGTCCGTCTGCTTTTATAACTAAAGGAAAATCTGCTTTCAATATGTAATCCATAGCTTTCTCATACTCACTGAAAGTCTCATAAGCGGCAGTGCGGACATCATATTTTTTCATGAACTCTTTTGCATAAGACTTGCTGGATTCAAGCATGGATGCTTTTTTATCAGGCCCTATTATCTTAAGCTTTCTTTGAGAGAATATATCGGTTATGCCCTGAACAAGATATGCTTCCGGTCCAACAAAAGTATAATCAATATTTTTTTCCAATGCAAAAGCAGATATTTCTTCAATATTATTCAGCTCTACATTAAAGCATTTGCTTTCAAGAGCTGTTCCGCCATTGCCGGGAACACAGTATATGCAATCAGTATCAGGACTCTGAGCAAGCTTATGGGCTAAAGCATGCTCTCTTCCTCCTGAACCTATTATCATGACCTTCATTCTTCACTCTCCATTTTAATGTTTAAAATGTCTGATTCCGGTAAAAACCATGCTTATACCATACTTGTCACAAAGTTCTATCGAGGCTTTGTCGTTTACCGAACCTCCCGGCTGCATTATAGCTTTTATGCCATGCTCATATGCTGCCTGGACAATATCGTCAAATGGGAAAAAAGCATCAGAACAAAGTAATTGGGCTCCCTTTCCTCTCTGCATCGCCTGAACAGCAGGCCATATTCTGTTCACCTGTCCTCCCGCAATTGAGGCTGTATGCATCTGTTTTACCGTAACTATGGCGTTGGATTTTGTATACTTGGCCACAATCATTCCAAATTTCATCTGTTTTAACTGTTCCTGGGTAGGTGAAGTTTTAGTGACAACTTTATACTCTTCTTTAAAATCTCTATCTAAACTCTGAACCAAGATTCCGCCGTCTACGGTTATCATTTCAAGCTTATCTGAAATAGTCCAATCGCACTTTATTATACGCAGATTTTTTTTGCTTTTGAGCAGTAACAATGCCTCTGGCTCAAAATCAGGGGCAATAATTATTTCCAGGAAGATCTCATGAAGCTTTTCAGCAGTTTTTAAATCTACCGGACGATTAAAAGCAACTATTCCTCCGAATATGGATACTGAATCACACTCATAGACTTGAGTATATGCATCGTATATGTTTTGTGCAACTGCAGCCCCACATGGTGAATTGTGTTTAACCGCACAACATGCTGGTTCATCAAATTCAGTTACAAGTTTGTATGCAACATCCATATCTCTTATATTATTGTATGATAACTCTTTTCCGGAAATCTGTTCGCAATTGTTTATAAGACCCTTTTTATCTGTTCTGGCATATAAAACAGACTTTTGATGAGGATTTTCACCATATCGAAGCTTCTGCTTTAAAGTATATGAAAGTGAAAGATATTCAGGAAACTCTTTTCCCGTAAGAAAAGAGGATATTGCAGCATCGTATGCACTGGTAAGATTAAAAACTTTTGCCGCAAGCTCCCGACGGAATTTTTGTTCGACATCACCGTTATTTTTAAGCTGCTCAATAACTACCGAATAATCTGCTGTATCTGAAAGTACAATAACGTCCTTAAAATTTTTAGCGGCCGATCTAAGCATAGATGGCCCTCCAATATCTATAAACTCTATTTTATCTTCAAAAGAAATATCCTGTACTGCCTTTTCAAAAAAAGGATACAGATTTACTACAACCATATCGATAGTCTGGATGTCCATGGATTGTAGTTCCTGCATATGCTCTTGTTTATCTCTTATCGCCAGAATCCCGCCATGAACTTTAGGATGAAGTGTTTTTACTCTCCCATCCAGTATCTCTTCAAATCCTGTGAAAGAACTTATACTCTTGACCTGAATACCGTTATCTTTTAGATACTGGTAAGTTTTACCGGTAGATATAATCTCTACTCCCATACTCTGAAGGAATAATGCAAGTTCTGTAAGATTTTCCTTATAATATACACTTATTAATGCCCTTTTCAACATTTTCTGACTCCTTTATGATTACTTTCCCTCCCGATATCTTTATCCTTTTATCACAGAAAAGTTTTAAAGTCTGTAAAAGCGAAGAATACTCAAGATTATGCACTCTTAACGCCAATGAGTGAGCTGTTTCGTTTTCATTGAGCCTGATTCTTTTCTGCATTATTACGGGACCGGTATCTGTACCGTCATCTACGAAATGCACTGTACAGCCCGATTCTTCCTTTTGATTTAAGATTACCGCTTCATGTACTTTTTCTCCATACATGCCTTTTCCGCAAAATTCCGGAATAAGCGAAGGATGAATATTGATAATCTTTTCTCTGAATTTGGTAAGAATCTCTCCGCGTATTATTGAAAGGTAACCAGCCAGAACTATAAGATCAGCTCTGCCTTCTACTGTTTTCAGTATTTGATCAGAAAGATTCTTCTTGTAAACTTTTCTGTCAAACACATATACTGGTATGCAATTGTCTTGTGCACGCTTTATCCCATATGCATCCGGATTATCGCTTATAACCATTTCTATTTTACAGTCAAGGTAACCATCTTTTATGGCGTTTATCACTGCCTGAAGATTAGTTCCGTTTCCCGAAATGAGAACAGCTATTCTAAGCATATTCCATATTCGCCTTTTTTCACATATCCCAGGCGGTATGAATCTAACCCGCTTTCTTTGATTATATCCATTACTCCCTGTGCATCATCTTCTCCAACACATATGACAAATCCTATGCCCATATTAAAAGTATTGTACATATCTTTCTCTGAAACTCCCAGAGACTGTATGTACTTAAATATTTTGGGAACCTCATAGCTTTCTTTTTTTATTACAGCGGTATATTCTTTTGTAGCAAACATTCTGGGAATATTTTCATAAAATCCTCCGCCAGTAATATGTGCCATTCCTTTTATATCATACTTTTCAAGCACTTTATGAATTACTTTTACATATATAATAGTTGGAGTAAGAAGAACCTCACCTATTTTTCTGCCATCAAAAGGCATATCAAAATCCTTTATAAGATATCTTATAAGTGAAAAGCCATTACTATGGGGACCTGACGACTGGATTCCTATAAGTGTGTCTCCCTGTCTAATAGTACTTCCGTCTATTATCTTGTCCTTTTCAACTACTCCGACTGAAAAACCTGCTATATCATACTTACCGATATCATAAAACCCTGGCATTTCAGCAGTTTCTCCACCTATTAGTGCACATCCAGCCTGAACACAGCCGTCTGCAACTCCTTTAACCAGATCTGCTGCAATGTCTGCATCAAGTTTCCCACATGCCAGATAATCCAGAAAAAACAGTGGCTGTGCTCCGTTACACAAAACATCATTTACGCACATGGCAACACAGTCTATTCCAACCGTATCATACTTCTTCATCTTCATGGCAACATCAAGCTTGGTACCGACTCCGTCAGTCCCGGAGACCAGAATTGGATTTTTGTAGTTCTTTAATTCAAACATACCCGCAAATCCGCCTATGTCATTGAGTACACCTGGAATCATTGTTCTTTTGGTATGCTGCTTGATAAGCTCAACCGTCCTGTACCCTTCGTTTATATCTACACCAGACTCTTTGTAGTCTTTCATTTTTTATCCTCCAGATATAGTTTTGATTTTTCTATAGGTGCCTCAACCGGATATATTCCGTTGAAACATCCCAAACAAAAAGTATTTCCGTGATCTAAGGCTCTGAGAAGCCCTGGAACACTTAAATAAGCCAGTGTATCGGCGCCTATTTCTTTTCTTATTTCCTCAATGCTCATGTTTGCGCCTATGAGCTGCCCGCGTTCCGGAGTATCTATACCAAAGTAACATGGGAACTTCACCGGAGGGGAAGCAATCATCATATGAACCTCTTTTGCACCGGCATTTCTAAGAAGCGTGACCAGTTTCTTGCTTGTGGTTCCCCTTACAATCGAATCATCGATCATAAGTATTCTTTTGCCTTTTATATTTGATTTTAATGCATTAAGTTTTACATTAACTGAATTCTGTCGTTGTTTCTGACTCGGAGCAATGAAAGTTCTGCCGATGTACTTGTTCTTTATTAAAGTCATGCCATATGGTATTCCTGATGCCTCCGAATATCCTATTGCTGCGGCTACACCGGAATCAGGAACTCCTGTGATAAGATCGCAGTTGATTGGGGACTCCTCGTAAAGAACATGTCCGCATCTTCTTCTTGCCTGATAAACATCAATTCCATCAATGATACTGTCTGGTCTGGCAAAGTATATATATTCAAAAGCACATGTCTCCGATTTTATTTTTTCGGAATTTTTGAATGACCTGATACCTTCTTTATCTATCATTACTATTTCCGCAGGCTCAACATCTCTTATAAACTCTCCTCCTACGGCATCAATAGCACAACTTTCAGAACATAGAATATAATCATCTTTGAGCTTTCCTATACACAGAGGCCTGATTCCGTTTGGATCACGAATTCCTATCAGCTTGTCTTCAGTCAACATAACTATGGCATACGAGCCTTTTATTGCAAAAACAGTATCTGTTATTGCTTTTTCAAGACCGTGCCTGGAACTTCTTGCAATAAGATTAAGTATAACTTCTGAATCTGTTGTTGTCTGAAACACAGTACCAGTTTCCTCAAGCAGTTCCTTAAGAATCTCGGCATTCACTAGATTTCCGTTATGAGCTATGGCCACGGAACCTATCTTGCATTTTACAAGTATAGGCTGTGCATTATTTATGTTGCTTGAGCCTGCTGTGGAGTATCTTACATGCCCTATTGCATTTTTTCCTTTAAGTTTTTTCAGATCATCTTCGCTGAATATTTCACTGACCAGTCCCATTCCTTTGTGGCATAAAAGTTCTTTTTCATCGCTAACAACTATTCCAGCACTTTCCTGTCCTCTATGCTGAAGAGCATACAGACCGTAATATGTTATGGAAGCAACATCTTCCTTTCCGTTGGAGAAAATACCGAATACCCCGCATTCTTCATGCAATTTATCTGGATACATTTCAGCCTTCCTTCTTATTGTTTTCAAGTCTTTTTAATATTTCCGCATAAGCTTCTCTTACATTGCCAAGATCTCTTCTGAATCTGTCCTTATCTAATTTTTCATTTGTCTTGCTATCCCAGAACCTACAGGTATCTGGAGAAATTTCGTCTGCAAGAACAATATGTCCATTGAATCTTCCGAACTCCAGTTTAAAATCTATCAGTTTGATTCCCATTTTTATAAAAAAATCTTTAAGAATCTCATTTATCTTTTGAGTAAGATCATAAATGACTCTAAGCTCATCAAACGTTGTAAGACCCATTCCTACTGCATGATAATCGTTAATAAGCGGATCGCCCAGATCATCGTTTTTATATGAAAGCTCATACACTGTGGTTTTTAGTTCTGTGCCTTCAGCTATTCCAAGCCGTTTGGACATGCTACCTGCGGCAACATTCCTTGTTATTACCTCAAGAGGTACTATCTGAACTTTTTTACAGAGCTGTTCTCTTTCGTTGATTTTACTTTCAAAATGTGTCGGAATACCTTTGCTGTTAAGAAGACCAAATATTATGGAAGTAATCTCATTATTGAATATTCCTTTATCCGTTATCTGTCCTTTTTTTTCTCCGTTAAAAGCCGTTGCATCATCTTTATAGTGAATAACAACATAATCCTTCGAATTGGTTGCATAGACCTTTTTTGCTTTTCCTTCATAGATCATTTCTAATTTTTCCATCACATGTTCACCCCTTCAGAATTTTCTTTTATAAATTTTTCCTTCATATTTTTTCTGTAGTTAATAAGCTTATCTTTAAGATCGGGATACTTTACAGAAAGTATCTGAACAGCAAGCATCGCAGCATTATAGCTGTTATTTATTCCCACTGTTGCGACAGGGATGGCCTTAGGCATCTGCACAACCGAAAAAAGCGAGTCCAGTCCGTTCAGTGCTGCATTAAGAGGAACACCGATAACGGGGATAATGGTTTGAGACGCGATAACTCCCGGAAGATGGGCCGCCAGTCCGGCTCCAGCAATTATACATTCAAAGCCATTTTCCTCAAGTTTCTTTATTTCCTGCGATAGTTTTTCTGGTACCCTGTGAGCTGAAAGAACCATGGCTTTGTACTCTATTCCAAACTCTTTAAGAAGTGCCGCTGCAGGCTGCATAAGCTGAGTGTCTGATGAACTTCCGAAAATAATTGCTACTTTCATTTTCCCTCCAAATAAAATTCCGCCTTATCCAGGAATCAGAATAAAGGCGGAATAATTTTTTCAAATGCAATTCCACATTTTTCTGATCCATAGCAGAGAAATTTACGGCTTCCCCGTAGAGACTCCCAAACCATATCTTCGGGATTATATGGATCTGTTGTATTCACTTTTATATAGTAATTCTATCATATATCTTTTTATAATTTGAAGTATTCAACTCCATTTTTGAAAATATTCTGATTTTTGTTACCATATATATTCTTATACAGATCCTCATCATATCTTTCAGAATGAGCCATTTTTCCAAAAATTCTTCCGTCAGGACTAGTTATTCCTTCAACAGCCATAAAAGACCCGTTTGGATTAAACGGATAGCAAAGAGTAGGCTCACCTTTGAGATCTACATAAACAGTTGTTATCTGTCCATTACAGTACAACTGTTCATATTGTTGAGTGGAACATACAAATCTTCCCTCACCATGAGAAACTGGGATACTGAATACTTCACCAACCATGCCGTCTGATATCCACGGTGACAGATTTGAAACAACTTTGGTTCTGACAATCGTGGAAACGTGCCTTCCAATTTTATTGTAAGTAAGCGTGGGGCTGCTTTCATCCATGGAGCAAATATGCGCAAAAGGAAGAAGTCCGCTTTTGATAAGCGCCTGAAAACCATTACAGATACCAAGGATAAGTCCGTCGTTCTTGTCAAGAAGATAATGCAAGGCCTGTTTTACAATATCGTTGCGTAAAACACTTGCAATAAACTTTCCGGATCCGTCCGGCTCGTCGCCTGCGCTGAATCCTCCGGACAAAGCCAATATTTGACCATTTTTTACAGCTTTTGCCAGTTCAATAATAGAGTCATGGATCTCCTCTGAAGTCCTGTTTCTGAATACAAGTACTTGGGTAGATGCACCGGCTTTGACAAAAGCTTTTCTCATATCATACTCACAGTTTGTTCCCGGAAATACCGGAATTATAACTTTAGGAGAAATTGTTTTGGTTCTGCATAAAAATTTTTTCTCAAAAATTCTTTCTTGAATTGATTCTATACTTTCTTTACACTCAATATTATTAGGGAAAACAGTACTTAGTGGTTTTTCCCATGTATCTATAAGCTCTTGAAGATCAAATTCAAAATCCTTTCCTTTAACTTTAGAAACCGGTGAAGTCTTGGCTACAATCTCCCAACGTCCATTATCAAAGAACTCTTTAAGATCATCTTCACTTGATACTTCTATAAGAATTGCCCCATAATCTTTTCTGAATAATGAATCAAAATCCTTACAGCAAGTAAAGTCCACACCAATCTTATTGCCAAAAGCCATCATCAGAACAG
>JAKJGQ010000084.1 GCA_022704305.1 Thermotogae bacterium
TAAGCTCTTCCATACTTTTATGTTACTTTATAGGAAGACGTCAGGCCTTTAAAGAAAGGGTATCTGAAGATGATCTTTTAAATGCAGTTTTTATTGGCATAATTTTGGGAGTTATAGGTGCAAGGCTTTACTATGTTATCTTTAATTTTAGCTTTTTTTCAGATGATCCAATTTCTATATTAAAAATATGGACTGGCGGACTTGCCATTCACGGTGGAATACTAGGAGCTGTGGTTTCAACTTTTTTATATACACGATACAAAAAGAACTGTACTCTTAAGTTTTTTCAGGCAATGGATCTCTTTACCTTTGTTCTTCCTCTTTCCCAAGGGATAGGCCGTTGGGGTAACTTCATGAACCACGAAGCTTACGGCACTCCCACCGACTTTTTTCTTAAGATGTATATTCCTCTGGAAAACAGGATGCCCGGTCTGGAAAGCTTCAGTTTTTTCCATCCTACTTTTTTATACGAATCGGTATGTGATGTGGCTATTTTTCTTTTTCTTTTCTACTATATACGTAACAGAAGAAAGGTTTTTGGTGAAGTCACTTCACTTTATCTTATGCTTTATTCAATTGCACGTATGTTCATTGAACTGCTGAGAACTGACAGCCTGATGATAGGTAACTTTAGGACTGCTGTAGTAACAAGTATAATAATGTTTTTTGTAGGACTTGTGCAGTATATATACTTACTAAAAAAGAGAGGAGCTAAAATATGAAAAGAAGTATCGTCTTTCTTCAGCTCAACAGCATTGATGATTTTTATGAAAATATTTCAACCCTTGAAGACTTTATAGATCTGCTGAGCAACAAAAAACCTGATCTTTTCATTATTCCTAAAGACAGCCTTGCTACAAAACTCAGCCGACAGCAGAAAGAAGAACTGTTTGACTGTATAAGTGCATTAAGTGATTTCAATGAAGCTGCTATTGTGACAGCTTTTACAGACGGTACTTCTTCAAAAACAATGATTCAAATGCCATATAAGGATCCTATAATACTTTCAAAGCAATCAAAACTTATAAGCCTTTGCGATACATTAAAAGTGAATATCATTGCAAATTCTAAGGAACTTGAATCTTCTTACCAAAAAGACTTTTTAAACATAGTATGCGACTGTCCAACAGAAAGCACTAACGATACTCAAAATAAAACATTTTATCAAAGTCTATGCTACTCGGTTCATCCTTCATGCGGCGGAAGTCTCATATACTGCGCTGGAAAAACTTTAAAAGGCGGTAATTGCGAAGGGTATATAATACTTGAAGTATAAATTCTTTGTTTTTATTTTTTTAGTTATCCTTGTTCTTCTTTTCTATCCTATAACCTTTATAACCGAGTTTTCCGGAACAGTAAGAATTTACTGCTCAGGTATGTTTAGGTATTTTTATTTTTCTGATAAACAGACTTCTTTTTCCCAAGGTGTGGGATTTTTTTATAAAGAGTTTTTATATGACGATTATGCTGTTCTTAATACCGAAAACTCTATTTTCCGTATAAACAGATGCGATAATGCCGTTCAGATCCAAAAAGAAAAAGAAACCGCATATGTTTTTGTTTCAAAAGACTATCTATCTTTTACATCTGAAGATACTTCTTTTGTTAGCAATAAAAAATGGCTTGCAGAAGAAGCAAAAGACATAAATGATTATTTTCGTGGAAAGGTTATTTTTCCAAGTAAAATGTTTGTCATTTACGCAAATATTCCAAGGTCTTTCCATATAAGCCCATATGTAATATTTGTCAACTCAATAAAAGACATG
Organism: Thermotogae bacterium; assembly: GCA_022704305.1. Taxonomy (GTDB): domain Bacteria; phylum Thermotogota; class Thermotogae; order Petrotogales; family Petrotogaceae; genus UBA5851. Next base: position 1,767 of record JAKJGQ010000084.1, read on the forward strand.
ATTCATGAGTTTAACCACTACACTTTTGGCTATTACATAAAAGACGGTGTTTCCGATACTTGGGCAGAAATACTGTGTGAAACTAATACTCTGCTTTATCTTAAAAAAAAATATCCTATGCTTTATGAAAGTGAGCTTGAATTAAAAAGCATAGGATTTTATCCTCAAGAGTACGGCTCAAAAGTTATGGATTTTTATAAAAAATTCAACTGTGAAGAAATTAAAATATTCAGTTTTGAGAAGGCACTCATCGACTCTCAAAAAAAAATGAACGATAAAGTATTTTATAGTCTACTCGGTTCAGAATAAGTTTCTCAATAAAAGAAAATACTTTTATTTGATTTTTTTAAGTTCATCTTCCGCTGTCTTCTTTGCTTCTTCTCCCTGTTTCCTCCACTCCGGATGAGGCTGCATCGAAATTACTTTATTGAACATCTCACGAGCAAGTTCTTTCTTGTTTATCTTTAAGTAAAGCATTCCAAGCTCAAGATATGCGTTTACATATAAAGGCTCTTTTTCAATGGCTTTTTTGAAATTTTCTTCAGATTTTTTCATGTCATTCATTGGCCAGGGTACATCTCTGTATCTCATTCCAAGAGCCACATATCCAAGGTAATTTGAAGGATTGAGCTCTATCGATTTTTTGATGTTGGCATCAAAATCACCCAGCATGAAAAGACTGGATACAATTCCCTTAAACTGAGCCAATCGACCATATGCTGCGCCAAGCGTATAATAAAGATACCAATTATCTTTATTCTCTTTTATTATTTTTTTACCATATTCCACAGCCTGCTGATAAAATTTTTCTCTTTCCTTTTCATCCTTCACCGCCCAGTTGGCATACTCAGTAACAGCATTTATATAGAGTGCCGTAAGAGATGCGTTGGAAGTATCTTCCTGTAATAAAGCTATAACCTCTTTCATAGCCTGAGCATCCTGCATACTGTTTGCAGCAATAAATTTTGAGTAATACTCTGAAAAAGTTCCGGCTGCAGCCCATACTGACAAAAAAAGAACAACCATAATAATTAGTACTTTTTTCATAATAAAACCTCCTGTCCCGCCTTAGATTTTTTGTACATATTATTATTATACCTTAATATTCGATTTAATCTTTATTCAACATATTTCTGCATACAATAAAAAATGTTTTTTGTTTTTTTGATGTTGTAATCCACATTTAAAAATACTTTTAGCTTTTTAAGACCATATCTTTATTGGATTTTTCATAAAAATATGATAATATATAGTTGATAGTTATTCAAGGAGGGAATTTTGTGGAAAAATTTAAAAAGATTCCAAAAGATATTCTCATTATCTCTGCATTATTTTTGCTGTTACCTTTTATTGTCATTCCGCAGTGGGTATACGAATACTCAACTCAGAAACATTTAATTTTCGCACTATTCTTTACAGTAATGGCTGTTTTTTACCTATTTTCAAAGAAAAAGGAAACCACCTTGAGTCTTGGATGGCCGCATAAATTTCTATTACTTTTCGGAATATCTGTTCTGGTTTCTCTTGTGTCTTCCTTCATAACAAACAGACAGCACTTTACATGGTCTCTCGAAAATGCTGCGTATACAGTTCTGGTTATATCCGTATGTTTCATAATAACTAATAGGTTCGGTAAAGATATGAGCTTCATTGAAATGGGGCTGCTTTTTTTTATGATAGGCGGCACTATAATCGCTTTTGATGGACTTCTCAACAAATTTACAGGCTATGATCTTTTTTTCGGAAAGTACGGAGATCCCAACGAACGTCTGACTCTGCGTACAACCATAGGTAATCCGAACTTTGTTTCTGACTATCTTGCCCAGCTATTGCCTATTTCTGTATACTTCATTCTGAAAAAAGATTCCAGTAAGCTTTTGAAAGTATATAATTTTATTAACATATTCCTTTTTTACTGGGTAATTCTTCTTACTCAGACAAGATCTATATTTTTAGGTTTCTTTGTAGGATTAGTATTTGCTTTTGTCTGCTTAATAATTAATTTAAGACATACAGAAGATAAAAAATATTTTACTTCTAAAAACTTTCTTTTAAAAACTTTTTCAATTATTGCTATACTCGTCTTCCTTTTTGTTATGTTCAGCATGCCAACCTTTTTTAACAAAGAGGGAGAGATAATACCTTCAAACAGGTTCAATGCTGCATCAACCGTTTCTTCATGGGATGAGAGAAGTCTTTCATGGCTTGCCTCCGTAGAGCAGTTTCTCGATAAAGACAATCCCCAGAATCTTTTTATTGGTGGCGGTATAGGCACCTATCAGATATATGCAGTAAAGTATATGGGTATAGTTCAAAATAAGAATCCCGAGAGATTTCTTTATGCATGGAATAACTTTAAAAGAACCCACAACGATTATCTTCAGGTGCTGGGTGAAACTGGAATCTTCGGATTTATAAGTATTATGGGATTACTCATATCTCTATTGTTCATGTATTTCAGATCACTTTCAAAGCTCAGAGACACAAATAAACTTCTTCTTATGTGCATGTTCGGATGGACTGCAGTAATAATAGTCCTTCACTCCTTTACCGAGTTTCCGCTTCATCTGCAGCCTAATCTGGCTCTTTCATTGTTCATACTTTCGGCTGCTGTTTCACCGCAGTTTATGAGTTTAAAGGAGTATAAAATCAAGAAAATCAATGTTCTGATATCAATTGTTATATTTTTTGGTATAGTTTCTGTTATCTTCAAAATAAATTCGAACCTCTCCGAGATTCTTTTTAAATACGGAAATACCGAGTATGCTAAGCTCGATTATTACTATGATGCAGCTCAAAACAAAATTCCTCAAGCTATTGAAGAGGTTAATAATAATATTTCGCAGTTAAAAAAGAAGCTGCAGAGTTCAGTACCTGGCTCGTCAGATTTCATAAAAATTTCAAATGACCTTAAAACAGCTCAGGGGCAGATAGAAAAGCTTGAAGTCATGAAGTCTGAGTATCTTAAAAACTCATATACTGCTTACAGCTCTGCTATAGATTATTTTAATAAGTCGCTGGATTTTAATCCTAATTTTGGAAAATCTGCCTTCTATTTGGCTCAGATGCTCACAAAATCTCCTTTCAGGTACCAAGACCTTACTTACGATACTCTCAATACTGCTTTTGAACTTTCAACACGAGAGTATAAACATCTGGTTCCTTATTTTAAAGGAAATGTATCGCTTATGCCATTTTCAACTTCAAACATCAGAAGCACGGTAAAGGATCTTTACGGAAAATCAGAGTCAGAGGAGTTCAAAGTAATTCTTGTATCCATTCAGAGCATCTATGATGAGATTGACATGCTTAAAACAGCTTTTATATCTTTCAACGAAAAAAATTCATACAAGCTTATACCTAAGCTTTATTTTGAAGTAATTCGCCGTTATGAGCTACTCAAGGACTACTGTGACCAGGCTACTACAGAAATAATTGAGAAAATGGAAAAATCGGATTTAAGCGAGTTTATGCATTGGTACGATAAAGCAATAGAAATTCTTCCCGGCGGATGGAACAGATTCCCAGAATGGGAGCAGACTTATAGCGAGTATCTTTATTTTCTTACACGTATGACTGTCATATTTCCAGAGGAAGTTATTATGCCTAAAATTCTTGAAGTCATTGAAAAAGACGGAAAAGCCAACTACTACATGGCAAAAAAGACAAGAGGCATTCCAGACAGCTCTCTGACAGTACTTGAAGAATTTTTATCTTCAATTCAGAATTCAGAGAATAAAAGTTCATTTATAAATGGTATAATATCTAATTATAGCCAAGTATACGATTTCTATAGACAAGCAATGGAAAATGGTGATTCCAAGTATCTCTCGTATAAAGACAGAGTTGATTCATTTTTATCAACTTATGAATTTTTTCTCAGGAGAAAATAAAAATTTATAAAGTTCTTTCGTTCTTGCTTGTGGTTTCTTTGGGACTTTTTATTATAACTTCCTACGTATATTATAAAATCACCTCTTTTGAAACAGGAGAAGGTGATTCTTTGCTTGAGTTTTATACTTATCAGAACAATATAGCCGATGTTTCTAAGTATCTTAAAAAAGGAGTACTTGAGCAGATTATAATAAATGATCTGATAATCAAACTTGAAAACGGAAGTACTATTATTCAAAGGAGGTAAGAGATGAAGAGGACGGCTATTATTGTCGACAGTGGATGCGATCCGAGTCCGGTTTTTATTGAAAAGTACAAGCTGAATTTTATGGGAATGAAAATAGTCATTGATGAGAAAGAATATACAGATGGTGAAGATATAAAAAAAGATGACTTCTATAAAATAATAACCAAAGCCAAAGAATTTCATACAGCACATCCTTCGGTCGGTTACGTTGCAAAGAAATATGAAGATATTGTTGCTGAGAAGTATGATGAAATAATCGATATACACTTTTCTTCAAAAATGTCTGGTCTCATAAATACATGCCTACTGGCAAAAAATATGGTTCCTTCAGCAAACATTAAAATTATCGATACAGAGTCCGTTTCTATTGAGTCATATTTAATTGCTGAAAAGATTGTAGAGCTCATAAGAGAAAAGGGCTGGACTTATGAACAGATCATGGAGGTTCTGCCTGATATAAAAGCTTCGGCTTTTATGCAGTTCAATGTGACAACACTGAATTATCTTGTAAAAAACGGTCGTATAGGAAAGGCTGCCGGGCTTGCTGGGACTTTACTCAATATAAAGCCTATTCTTGGCGTAAATGACGGCTACATAGCTCCTATAGACAAAGTAAGAGGTATGTCAAAGGTTTATTCGGTCATAGTAGATAATGCCATAAAATTTCTTAAAGACAGACCATATAATAGTAAAGTACTTATTACTTACGGTGGAGAAAACAATATAGAACACATGAAAGAAACATATAACCTCTTTCTTGAAAAACAGAAAGAGATTAATCTTCCTTCCCACAGACTTATTGAAAGCAGAATATCTCCTACAGTAATATGTCACAGCGGACCAGAAGTATTTGGTTTTGCGGTATATGGCGAAAAGGAGCCTATAGGGTTATAAGCATGAACGAAGAAACATTACTGAATTCATTTGAAGAAGTGCTGATCTTAAAAGAAAAGAATCTGAAAAAGTGGGAAGATATATTTCCCACTTTTTATTCATTGGTCAGAGCAGGAGTTCCTCAACTATCTTCAAATATAGATTTCATAAAGGATATAAAAACAGTACTAGAGTATGCTAAGCCATTGGCTGACCTTCCTCAGGAAAGAAGAGAGAAAAGGTTTTCTTCATTAAAGGAAGTTATTTCGGAAATGAAGGAAAAATATCTTATCGACAACACTGTACAGCCTCCAGAAAGAAGCCTTTCCCTATATACTGACGTTAAATTTCTAAAAGGGGTAGGTGAGAAACGTACAGGTTTGCTGAATAGTCTGGAAATAAGAAATATATATGATCTTTTTTACTTTGTTCCTAGAGAGTACGAAGACAGGCGTAATGTAAAAACAATCTTCAGTTGTGCAAATAATGAATCATGTGTTATAGTAGCAAAAGTACTGCAACTAGAAGAATCTAGGATAAATAACAGTCTTAAAATACTTAACGTTGTCGTTTCCGACGATACCGGCATTCTTACCGTTTCTTTTTTCAATCAGGAGTATCTTAAGACCATGATGACCAAAGATTCTTGGGTTGCATTTTTTGGTAAGGCAGAGGAGTTCTATGGCCGTAAAATAATGAAATCTCCTGACTTTCATATTCTTACTGATAAGAACTCTTATAAAAAAATGATTCATCCGGTATACCCATTAACCAAGGGACTTTCACAACAGATAGCCAAGAATATTCTTATGGAGGCTTTAAAGTACCTTTCATTATGTGAAGAGTTCATTCCGGAAAGTATAATCAAAAAATACAATGTTTTATCTATTACTTCCAGGATAAAGGGTATTCACTTTCCCAAAACTTTTTATCATAGAGACAGAGCGCTTTTCTCTATGAAAGTTCAGGAGGCTGTAACTTTTGAAACAGCCGTACTTTTATCCAAAAACAACGCTAAAACAGGTTTTGTCGGAACTGCAAAAGTTTTTTCTGGTGAACTCAGTGAAAGATTTGTAAAATCACTTCCGTTTTCTCTTACATCAGCTCAAAAAAAAGCCTACTCAGATATACAGAATGATCTCAGAGATAAGCTTCCAATGAACCGACTCCTTCAGGGAGATGTTGGATCAGGAAAAACCGTTGTAGCTCAGATGGCAATGCTTGATAC
>JAKJGQ010000085.1 GCA_022704305.1 Thermotogae bacterium
AGCTTAGCCTTTGCAGTATCAAAAAATTTCTTTTCCCTGCGGGGCCTGCCGCTTATAACGTATGTTTCATAGTAACAGGAAAGGAACTTGGCAAGCTTTTCTATACGCAAAGCTGCTATTTCAGTGTCTTTAGGCGAATATGCACTTATAATAACGGTTTTAAGATTCCCCATACGGCTCCTTTCTGTAAGAATAGGATACTATCATGGCAAAGACTATCCACAAATGCCGCCAATGTAAAGTATCCACAAAGTAAGAGTTTACAAGCAGTCCTATAAGCGAGGCAGCAAGAAAAAAATACTTCCCCTTAATCTTTAATGCTCTCAGAGTAATGAATGCCACCAAGAGACCTCCGGTTATAAGCCCGAAAAATCCACGTTCCCCCATATACCTAAGATAGGTGTTATGTGCAGAATAGTTTGTTATCCTTTCATAATTGCCCGGACCTATTCCGAATATCTTAGACATATCAAGCATCACCAGGGACTTACCCTGCGAAGCAAATCTCTGAGCATCATAACTTTTTATTCCCAGACGACCTTTAAAAAACTCTTTGAAACTGATTCCTGCTATGGTTATATCCGAAAAAATAAGCATAACCATAAAAAACACCAGAAGAAAAACCAGAAGAAGCGTTCTCCATTTATACATATTTTTATTTTTGAACGAATATACAAGAACTATGAAAAGCAACCCCGCAAAGTAATTAAGCCATGCTGCGCGGGAAAAACTTAAAAAAACCCCTAGGCTCATGAAGCCAAAATTAAATATAGCAAAGATCAAGTTTTTGTTGCTTTGATAGAATTTTTCAAAGACATAAAGGCCGCAGACACATGCAAAAGGTCCGAAAACATTTGGATCTTTAAAAAATCCTATCAGTCTTATTCCAAAACCCACTATGCTCTGACCCATTATATTAAATCTTCCAGTAGCATAAGAAAAAAGTCCGGTGAAAACATTAAGATATGCAACCGCAAGCCATGTTTTCATAAGTGTATCGATAATATTACGGTCGTACTCATAAAAGTTGTCAAGACAGACTTTGAAAAAAACAAAGAGAAGAAACAGATATATATCGATAAAAACAAATTTAAAGTTCAAAAACCCAAACTTTACAAATCCCCAGAAAAAAGAAAACAATGCCGGAACCAATAGAAGCGCCAGCAATGAGAACTCTGTTTTCTTAAATTTTACATGAATAATAAGTATTGGAAGAAGAACAATAAAAAGTATATCCCCAACCGACGGTTCAAAAAAAACAACTCCGGAAAAAAATGTATAAAGAATAAGTAAGTAATATTGAATGGTTCTTGAATTCAGTTTAACCATTCAGATACAGCTCCGCATATTTTTTTGCCATATCAGGATCGGAATAAACTATATTTTTCTCATAGTTTTTTTTAAGTATCTTTCCGATTGCCTCATTGCTGTTCATATAAAGATTTTTGGAAGGTAGATATTCGGTTATCCCTCCCACATTAGAAGAAAGAACCGGAATATTATACTTTAATGCTTCTATTATGGTTATGGGCATTCCTTCATACTTGGAGGTCATTAGAAGAAGATCAAAATCCCTTAAGTAAGGATACGGATTTTTCATAAATCCTACAAATTTTATCTTATTCTTGTACTGCGGTTCTATTACCGGCTTAACGAGTCCTGAACCTATCCAGACAAAAAAATAGTCTTTATTCTTTTTTAAAACCTCCTGGGCTATATCAACAAAAGCCTGAGGCTGTTTGGTATCATCAAGCCTTCCGATATTCCCGATTACAGTCGTTTTATCACTTATTCCAAAGGTTTTCCTCAGAGACGGCTCTACTGTACTGTCTATAGAAACATCGTTTAATATAAGGTTATATGCACCGCTTGGACCTATTTTATTTTTCAATGCAAAACTCATATCCCGTTTGCAGATAAAAACCATATGATCGGTGAAACCGGCACAATACTTTTCTAAACGGCTTACCATATAACGTTTTATCCCGGAAAATCTTTCTATTCCCCACCATCCGTGGACAGTATATATTATATTCTTTACATTGGCTTTCCTTGCGGCTATCCTTCCTACAAAGGCCGCTTTGGTACTATGGACATGGACAACATCATACTGATTTTCTTCAATAAGCCTACGGATTTCTCTTACAGCCTTGGTATCGCTACTTAACGAAACCTCCCATATAAGATTATTAAGCTCAATAACCCTTACACCTATGCTTTTGAGCTCTTCATTAAGAGGTCCTTTTATTCCTATAGCTACATCAAGCTCGAGCGTATCGGAATAGTTGAGTTTGATATATTTTGCAATCTCATAAACAACTCTTTGCGCTCCTGCCCAGTCACCCTTGGTTATTATAATAAGAACTTTTTTCATACATCACCCCAGGTAGACGATCTTTATCTTCGATTCATCAAAATCGTTATAAAACCTTGCAAAGTCAGATACCAAAGAAGATTTCTCCTTCACCAGAATATATATACAGTCACATTTTCCGCTGAACAAAGAAGTTTTCCAGCCATTGCACTCGTCCATAAGATAAACACTTTTTACATTTGAATCCAACAAATCATATGCACTATAAGTATCCTTTTCAGAAAGTCCGGAAAGGTCTGTAAAATTCAGAGATGTCTCTCTGAGGATTTTACGCATTTCATCGATATGTTCATGAATTTTTATACCAGGAGCATAAGTAATGCCTACTATATTTTTTTCAGAAGTCTTAATACTGTTCAGAACCTTAAGCTCTTCTATTTTTCTTCTTTTCTTACTTATAATGAAATCTACCCTTGCAACAGTTTTTGAAAACATCACAAGATCATGTACTTTTTTATCATTAAAATCCACAGTAAGACTCACTGCCATGGCAGCAAAAACTGCCAACACAAACCCTAAAAGAACTGTACTTTTCTTGCTGGGATATATCTCCCTTTCCGGAACAAAAACATCATCCATTACCGTAAAGCTGGTAGCATAAGAAGCAGATTTTATTTTTTCACTTTCCAGAACTTTAAGTGCAGACTTGTATTTAAGCTCGTTTTCAGCCTGTTTTTTTGAAAGATCAAAAAGCTGTTCGTACGTTTTGGATTGCTGGTTTATACTCAGTTCGAGCTTCTTCATTATAGAAGCATAGACTTCTTTCAGTACTGACTGATTTTCCTTTTCTATTTTAAGACTTATGTACTCTTTATAAGTATTGTAATCCATGCCTAGAAGAAGTTTTTCGTTGCTTTTAAAATAATTGTTTATAAGCTCCTGAAGAAACTCCTCCTGGGTTTCTATCTCTGATTCAAGAAGAGGTATCTGGGTAGCATTGGGAGAGTTTTTCCGAAGAGTTTCAAGTTTTATCTTGTTCTCGATTATACTTCTTTTAGTAGAAGCAATAGTGGAATCGTTCATAAGCAGAAGCTCTTTGGTCTCTCTGTCCGCTTTTATGAAGTTATCCTCAATACTCTTAAGACTTATATCTATCTGTGTTTTCCTTTCGTCCAAAGTCAGAATTTTCGAATAAAGCTGTCCATAGTATTCAAAAAGGCTGTTGTTGGCAAAACTAGACGGATCAGACGATATCTTGTTATCCATCCTGAATTTTATTATCTGCTTGCTTATATCTTCATATTCACTGCTGTACTGCGAATAAAGGGCATATATTTTTTCAATATTGTCCTGAGATTTTTTCTGATATCCTATAAGATCTTTTTTTAAATACTCTTCATACAATGTTTTTACAACACTATACGCAAAATTTCTGTCCGAAGATTTGTACGATATTCTCAAAAGCGAGGTATTTTCAACGATATCATCAGGTCTGTGGTAGGTTATGACTATATCTTTTTTCATAGAATCTATCATATCTCTTTTGTTGACTTTTTTTCCTATAAGTCTCATATAAAGACTTGGACTGTTGTTCGTGCTGTTTACAAGATCATACTTATCCACAAGTATTCCGAGTATATCATCACTTTTCATTTTTTGTATTTCATTGGGTATACCGTTTTCTCCGCTCTTTCCACCAGAACCAAAAAGTGATGCAAGACTGCTTGAAACATCTAACCTGCTATCTTCGGCATTGTTGTACTGTAAAATCATGAAAGCTTCATATTTTTTAGGAGCCATAAAAAGGAAAAGAAACACTCCTGCCATAACCGCTGCAAACACAAGTAAAAAAACCATTTTCCTACGCTTAAATATATAAAGAACATCTTTTATGGAATAATCTGCTTCTCTTACCAAAATCTATCCCTCCGTTTTATACTGCCCCTCTGCGCCAGATAACAGCTTCTATGGTTTTAAGAATAATATTTATATCAAGTATCGAAGTCCTGTTTTTTACATAATAAAGGTCATAACTAAGCTTTACTTTGGTTTCCTCGACGGTGGATGTATACTTGTACATTATCTGAGCCCAACCTGTAAGACCTGTTTTAAGCTTATGCCTGTATGAATAAAATGGAATAATCTTTTCATACTGACTCACAAAATGAGGCTGCTCTGGTCTTGGACCTATAAGAGACATTTCTCCGGTAAGAATATCCCAAAACTGAAGAGTTTCATCAAGTCTGAACATCCTTATTATTCTTCCAATTTTAAGTATACGGCTTTTCTCGTCTGTGGCAAACTTCCCTTTGACATCTTCCTCGCTTTGATTCCTCATGCTTCTGAATTTATGCATTATAAAAACTTCATTGTCCTTGCCGGTTCTTGGCTGTTTAAAAACCACCGGCCTTCCATTTTCAATAAGTATGGACAAGGCCACCACTGCAAGAATCGGAGACAGGATTATAAGCGCTACAAGCGAAACAATGAAATCAAGCATTCTTTTTGCGGGTGAATTTGAAATGCTTCCAAATGCAATCTTATAGTGCTCCTCAAACTTTTCAAGAACCTCAACCGGGATGCGTTTAAGATAAAACTCTGCAACAGTCGGAAGATATTCTATGTCCATTCCCTTATCCTTAAGCTTTTCCAAATCGTTCTGTATAAACTTTTCCAAAATCGGATCAGTGATTATTATCGAATCAAATGTTCCCTCTTTCCAAGGCTTTTCATCCGGATAAAAAAACTGGGTAAAAGGAGAAAAATCTCTCTTTTTATAATTTTCTTCAATAAGCTTATGAAGCTTTGCAGGAGAAGGGTTAATATACTCTACAAACAAGAGTTTTCCATATGATTTTCTGGTTATTTCATCAAGTATATGACCTATCTCGTTCTTCTTTCCTATAACAAGATATTTGCGCGGTATGACTGTCTTTATATACAGAGCAAAACTTATTCTGTTAACTACAGGTATGATAACAGTTGCAAAAACAAATGTATAGAAAACCGATTCCGCCGAAACATAATCCCGCAAGAAGTAATAAAAAACCGCAAGCATGGCAAAACCTGACACAACCCCCATAAATACACGTATGGTGTTCTGTATAAAGTTTTTCATATTATCATAATCATACGTCCGGAAAGAATATATGCCTACAAAAAGCACAAAGGCAATAAATAAAGAAACTAACACAGGTACTCCGGATAAAATATTTATCAGAAATAAGATACCTATATCAAGAAACTTACAGAGTTTACTTGTCATAAAACCTCCATAAAACAATAATTACATATATTTTATCACATAATATCCCAAATAAATATCCTTTCGTCGGACGGGAATCAAAGGTAACATTCTTATTTTACCTTCTGTATATGAACGTTTCAATAAAAAACAATAAAAAGTCCCAGCGGAAATATATACCTCTTGTCGGAACAACATGAAAATTACACTAACATGTTACATACAAAAAAACTTTTGCCGGATTTTTAGTTCGGCAAAAGCGGGATGTTTTTAACATATGCCTTTTATGACTTGGTTAATTATCAATTATATCTTTAAGCTGCGAACTACGGCTAGGATGCCTGAGCTTTCTCAGAGCTTTAGTTTCAATCTGCCTTATACGTTCACGTGTAACGTTGAAAAACTGTCCAACCTCTTCAAGAGTCTTTTGCTTTCCGTCAAGAAATCCGTATCTCATCTTGAGAACCAACGCTTCTTTTGGATGAAGGGTATCAAGAACCTCCTCAAGTTTTTCTTTAAGAATCATTTTTTGGGCCTCTTCCTCCGGAGTAAGATCCTGAGAACCCACAAAATCACCGGTCTCTGAATCGTCATCCTCGCCGCTCCCGCTTGTTAAAGGAGAGTTGAGAGAGATGATATCTCTGGCGCTCAGAAGTATTTCGTTTACCTTCTCCTCAGACTTTCCCATTACTTTGGAAAGTTCCTGAACACTTGGATATTCACCATTTTCCTGCAAATACTCCCTTATCACCTTATTAAGCCTGTTTATGGTCTCAACCATATGAACTGGAATTCTTATAGTCCTAGCCTGATCGGCTATAGCCCTGGTAATAGCCTGCCTTATCCACCATGTTGCATACGTTGAAAACTTAAAGCCTCTGCGCCAATCGAATTTGTTAACTGCCTTTATAAGACCTATGTTTCCTTCCTGGATAAGGTCAAGAAAACTCAAACCTCTTCCTACATGACGTTTTGCTATGCTTATTACCAGACGGAGGTTTGAACGTATAAGCTCATCTCTTGCCTTTTTATCGTCCTTTTGGGCTTTTTTTGCCAGAAGTCTCTCGCGCGCAGGGGTGAGGAGTGGAACCTTGCTTATTTCCTTAAGATAAATCTTTATAGGATCATTCAGCGATATATTATCATACATTTTAAGCTCTATATCATCGTAAAAATCAGGATAATCATCTGCCGGTTCTTCCTCGGTTCTAGTATCGTCAAGAACATCCGATATTTCTTCTTCTTCTTCGGAGTCCTCATCGTCAAGTATCTGTATACCCGCCTCTTCAAGTGCTACATATATCTTTTCTATTAATTCCGTATCAAGCTCATCAGATACTTCCACAGGCATAGCCTCGTCTATATCGGAATAAGTAAGTATTCCGTTTTTAGATTTTGCCGTTTTTTCCAGAGTCTGTATAATGGCATCAACATTTTTTCTGCTTCTCACAATAACCTTTACTTCTGCCTGCTGAGAATCCGGATTTATATTTTTTACTTCCAGTTCGGGGATCTGGCCAATGATCTCAATGCTTTCTTTTTTGCTTATACGGGAAGATTTCTTTGAGAGGTTGTTCTTTTTGTCGCCGGTCTGAAGCTTTGCCATCTTATTACCCCCTTGTGTTGCAGAAATTTTGAAGAGTTTCATAAATGAAGCACCAAAATTATTAGACTTAAAAATTAAAAAAAAGTTCAAATATTTTTATTGACAGACATGGTTGTTTGTGTTATAATTTTGCATGTACGCTTTGGGAGATCGTCCAACGGCAGGACTTCGGACTCTGGATCCGACTATGGTGGTTCGAATCCGCCTCTCCCAGCCAAACATCAAAGAAGAACCTGAAAAGGTTCTTCTTTTTTCACCCTATATTCTAACACAGGCATGCAGGTATGTCAAACGTCAAAATCATGATATAATAAATCTGACGCCGGATTAAAATCCGAAAAACATTTATCCAAAGGAGAAAAAAATGAAGGTCATATCTCTTGTAGGCGCACGGCCGCAGTTTGTAAAAGAGGCTGTCATAAATTGGGAGTTCAGAAAACAAGGAATAACAGAAATACTTGTTCATTCAGGACAACACTATGATTACAATATGTCAGATATATTTTTTAAGAGCCTAGACATAAAATCACCTGATTATAACCTGAACATAGGCTCCGCTAC
>JAKJGQ010000086.1 GCA_022704305.1 Thermotogae bacterium
ATATCACAGGCATTTCAAAGACCCGTCCTTTACTGGGACAACTATCCTGTAAATGATGCAAGGATGGTTATGGAGCTTCATCTTGGACCGTATGAAAACAGAGAAATTGGAATAAAAAAATACTGTGAAGGCATAGTTCTCAACCCTATGAACCAGCCTTATGCCAGCATGCCTGTTATTGCAGCAGCTGCAGATTTTTTTAAAAGCGATAGCTACGACAGTTATAAGGTTTTAAAAAAAGTATGCATGGAGCTTTATCCCGATGCAGCTCAAGAATTTTATGAGTTTTCAATGTGTAATATCAAAAGTCCCCTGCATAATAGTGAACCGGAGTATTTAACAGATATGTTCGGTGAGATGTTCAAAATGTATGAAAGTAATAATATACAGGAAGCTTTAAGTCTGATTATGAAAAAAAGCCTCAGAATGGAGGAGATTTATCATAAACTAAAAAGCTCTTTAGAAAAAAATATGCTTGAAGATATATCCTTATGGCTTGAAGAGTTTCACGGCTGGGCAGAGATACTTGGGGCAACGGTTTTTTTGATTAAGAGTTCTATTCCCATTGCAGTTGAAAGGTACGGGGAAGATGAGATAAAAGTACTCAAAAATGCTGTAACCGGACTGGAAAAAAAGCTGAAAACAGCCATGGAGTACCAAACCTCCGTATGTGGCTTAAGTATAATGAACTTTGCGATTGAACAACTGAAATGTGCGAAAGGTTTTTTAAAGCTTGTAGAGTATTAAAAAAAACAGGAGGCTTTCAAGGAAAGCCTCCTGTTTCATTACTTTAAATAAACAAAAAGTGTTAAAAACATTTTTATTATCTCGTTATTTTGGTTCCGGTCTTTCCTGCCAAAGCATCTTTTAGTTTTTCCATGTCGGTTATCAGTGCCGGTTTACCTGTGTTTCTTACAAAATCAACACAAGCCTGTATTTTTGGAAGCATGCTTCCTTTGGCAAAATGTCCCTGTGAGATGTACTCCTGTGCCTGTGCAAGCGTAATAGTATCAAGTTCTTTCTGATCGGGTTTATTGTAGTTAAGGCATACTTTTTCTACGGCAGTTAGTATTATGAGCTCATCGGCATTCATAATACCTGCAAGCAGAGCAGAAGCCCTATCTTTATCTATTACCGCTTCAACACCTTTGAGCATACCGTTGCTTTGTCTTACAACCGGTATTCCGCCTCCACCTGCTGCTACAACGATGTAATCTTTTTCTATAAGGTTTTTTATAGCGTCTTTTTCAATTACATCTTCAGGAATGGGAGAAGGTACAACTTTTCTCCATCCTCTTCCGGAATCTTCTTTTACCGTCCAGCCTTTTTCAGTATGCATTTTGTTTGCATATTCGGCGCTGTAAAACGGTCCGACTGGTTTCGAAGGGTTTTTGAACCCATCATCATTTTCGTCGACAACCACCTGGGAAACCACTGTGCATACTTCTTTTTTTATCTTTCGTTCAATAAATATGTTATGAAGCTCCTGAGCAATCATATACCCAAGATAACCCTGCGTCATGGAACCGCATAAGTCCATCGGAAAAGGTGGGATCGTATCTTTTGCCAGATCCTGCTGAATGAGAATGTTCCCTACCTGAGGGCCGTTTCCGTGGGTAACTATGAGAGAGTATCCCATCTGTATCATATCTGCCAGATAAGATGCCGTGGTTCTGACGGCTTTTATCATGTTTTCAGCCGTAGGCGATTCACCGGGTCTGTTGACTGCGTTTCCGCCTATTGCGACAACTGCTAATTTTTTATTCATATATCACCGGGCCTTATTGATTATTAGCCGACAATAGTTGCCATTATAACGGCTTTTATTGTATGCATTCTGTTCTCTGCTTCATCGAAAACTTTGGAATGCTTGCTTCTGAAAACTTCATCTTCGACTTCTCTTATATCAAAGCCGTACTTTTCCTTGGCATCTCTTGCAACGTCGGTTTCAAAATCATGGAATGACGGTAAGCAGTGGAGGAATATTACATCCTGGTTCTCTGTCATTCTGAGAAGATCCATGGTTACTTTGTAAGGTGTAAGCAGTTTTACTCTTTCTGCAAGCTTAGCTTCTTCACCCATGGAAACCCATACGTCGGTATATATGGCATCCGCACCTTTAACTGCCTTGAGATCTGAAGAATACTCAATTACAGCTCCGGTTTGTTTGGCGATTTCTTTCATCTGGGACATAAGTTCTTCATTTGGTTTGAGTTCCTGCGGTCCTACGGCTACATAGTGCATTCCGAGTTTGGCAGCGCCTATCATAAGAGCATTGCTCATGTTGTTTCTGGTATCTCCTATAAAAGCCAGTTTCATCTTATTCAAAGGTTTGAAGATGTTTTCCATCATGGTCAGAAAATCTGCAAGAACCTGTGTAGGATGATCCTCATCGGTCAGACCGTTCCATACAGGTACACCGGAGAACTTTGCAAGATCTTCTACCAGTTTTTGTGAAAATCCTCTGTATTCAATTCCATCGTAAGATCTTCCGAGAACCTTGGCGGTATCTTCTATTGATTCTTTTTTGCCCATCTGGCTGTTGGTAAGGAAGGTAACGCATCCTCCCTCGTCAAAAGTGGCAACTTCGAAGGCTGTCCTGGTTCTTGTGGAAGCTTTGTCAAATATAAGGACGATATTTTTTCCCTTCAGTGACTCTCCCCTTACACCCATTCTTTTTTTTGCCTTAAGATCCTTTGCAAGGTTAAGCATGTACATGATCTCTTCCGTGGTGAAATCCCTGAGAGTCAAAAAACTTCTTCCTTTGAGGTTAATAGGCATTTTCTTCTCCTCCTGTATAGTATTTTAAAATGCGCTTATCCGTTAAAAATTAAATTTTTCAGAGAGCTCCTGATGTCTGAAGCAGCAGGTTAAATGATCATTTACTATTCCTATTGCCTGCATGTGGGCATAGCATATTACAGAACCGAAGAAAGTAAAACCGCGTTTTTTCATATCACTACTGATTTTGTCTGAAAGCTCGGTTTTTACAGGGATTTCTGAAAGCGTTTCAAAATGGTTTATGATCGGTTTGAAATTCACAAAACCCCATATATACTTATCAAAAGAACCAAACTCTTTCTGTATTCTCACAAAAGCCTGTGCATTGGTTATGCTTGCCCGTATCTTTCTTTCGTTTCTTATCAATCCTGTGTTTCCCATGAGCTGCAGTACCTTCGGTTCATCATAAAGGGCAATTTTTTCATAATCAAAGTTATCGTATGCACTGCGGTAGTTTTCCCTTTTTTTCAAAATGGTTATCCAGCTCAGTCCGGCTTGTACTCCTTCAAGAAGTATAAATTCAAAATGTTTTTTTTCGTCGTGCACCGGAACTCCCCACTCGGTATCATGATAGATTCTGTACAGTTCGGACGAATCGGACCACGGACATCTTTTACCGGTTTTCATATCAGTCCTGCCTGAAAAGAGGCATACTCATGCATCTTGGACCGCCTCTGCCGCGCGAAAGTTCGCTTGAAGGCATTTCAAGAGTTGTTATTCCGTATTTTTTTAGTTCGGCATTGGTTATTCTGTTACGGTCATAGACCACAACTACTCCCGGTCTTACGGCAAGACAGTTCGAACCGTCGTTCCATTGTTCCCTCGAAGCGGCAATATCGTCTGAGCCTCCGCATTTTATAAGGGTTACTTTTTTAATCTTAAGGTACTTTTCCAAAATAACATTTAATGGAGCTGTTTCTTCAGCTATTTCAAACTCATCTTTCTCTTTTTTACGTATAGTAAAAAACTTCATATTTTTTTCAAGCTTTGAGTGTACAACAAACTTATCATAATCAACCATAGCAAAAACGGTGTCAAGATGCATAAAAGCCCTTAAGGAAGGTATAAGTACCCCTATGATGGTATCAAACTCATCTCCGTACTCATAAAAAACCTTTTTGGCAATTATTTCAAGAGATTCTGGTTCAGTTCTCTGTGAAATACCTATGGCAAGGGTATTTCGGTTAAGAACCAGGATGTCTCCGCCTTCTATTGAGTAGGGCATATCTTTGGAATAGTAAAACGGTGAGCGTGAGAAGTCCGGATGATACTTAAGCACATACTCCATAAACATTGATTCCCGCCTTCTGGCCGGAGTGTTCATTCTGTTTATGGTAGCACCTCTTCCCACGACTGCAACCGGATCTCGCTGGAAGTAAAGGTTAACAAGCGGGTCGAGAAAGAAGGGATGATTAAGCTTGGACTTTCTGACCTGGACGGAAAAGATATCTTTTTTCAGATCAAGCTCTTCTGTCCTTAAACCACATACCAACTTTTCAATCATATCCCTGGTATCCATTGAGATAAGAAAGTCAAACAGAGCCTGGGATATGTAAGGATTGGTTATCTCTGACATATCAATGAACTCTCTTAAAAACTCAGATTTAAGCTCCCAAGAGGATAAGGTCTGTTGTAGAAGATCGAGCAGATAAACGACTTCAACTCCTTCATTCCGGAGGATTGATGCAAACTCATCATGTTCCTGTTGCGCTTTTTCCAAGTAAGGTATATCGTCAAATAGTAATTCCTGTAAGTATTCAGGGGCTAGATTTTCAAGTTCCTTGGAAGGTCTGTGGAGCATTACTTTTTTTAAGTTTCCTATTTCAGAGTAAACATTCAGATTCATAGTATGACCCCCTCACATTAATATGGCAATTACATATTTTACTCCAAATAATTATAATTTATTTTCCGGATAATGACAAGTGTATTTCATAATTGTTATAGGCGGAATGGAATGACTAACATGAAAAAAATTTCATTAGATAATGTTTTTATGAAAATTTCAGCAAGCAACAAAGGTAATAAAATTATGATAAAATTAATAGTCATAATAAATATGCTAAGGAGAGAGGCAAAATGAAAAGTATAATAAAATCTGTCAGCAGATACTTTCTTTTTACCAGGATAATGCTCTTATGTTTCGGCATAGTAATCATACTCGTTGTTTATAAGTACTTTCAGATGAAGGAAATCGGGAATGTATATTATAGGATCGGGAATGAATTTTCAAAAATGCTTGAAGAAGGGTATCTTGCAAAAGGAAATAATATAATTACGGTTAATTCTTCCGACGAAATTTATAAGAAGCTTGAAAGCATCTTTTCTTCTGTCGGACAGATAAACAAAACTCTTTCTGAACCGGTGAGTTTGGATGAGATAGAATATTTTTTCAATCGCAGTTCTTTTGATATTGACGGGCTGGACCGTGCAATAAGAAAAGCAAAAGATTCTATGTATGAGTCGTATCTTTATGTGAATAAAGGTTTTACGTTTATTTTTACCATAAGTGTTCTGATTGCGCTTGCAATAAGCGGAATAAGGCTGTTTTTTGAAATGAAGGCAAAAAGGGTATTTGTTTCATACAACGATTACGTAAAGAATATGTCCGAAAAGGTTCTAGGTCTTATAAAGCAAAATGCACCTTCTCAGAATACTCCAATAAGGTGGCTTGAAGAAAAGGAGCTTTATGATAATGTTTCTTCGATTGAAAAGGAACTCGGGCTTGAAAAAAGGATAATAAGCCTGCCTGTTTACGGGACTCTGGAAGATCTTGTACCTCAGCTTATGCCCTTTCTTAAAGAGTATATTCAGTGTGACAG
Source organism: Thermotogae bacterium (assembly GCA_022704305.1). Taxonomy (GTDB): domain Bacteria; phylum Thermotogota; class Thermotogae; order Petrotogales; family Petrotogaceae; genus UBA5851. The sequence goes on from JAKJGQ010000086.1 coordinate 5,604, forward strand.
AGTGGGGGTGGCATTTATCGACAGTGTCGAAAATGTGGTGGCTGAGACAGCGGCTTCTTATACTGAAAATCTTAAACTTGGCGCAGGATTTATTCAAAACATAAACGATACTTCACTTAAATGGATAGTAGAAAATAGATCCCCAAGAATAATAAATGATTTGGAGTACTACTACAAAAATTTTCATAAATCAAGAGCTACAGAACTCATTCTCCAGGAAGGATACAGATCCAGTCTGACTGTTCCGATAATAACCAACGATAAGGTCGTAGGCTTTCTTTTTGTCAACAGCGTTAACAAGGATGCTTATACCAATGAATGTTCCCAGATAATGCTAAGAGTTATGAATATTCTTAAGGGGACGACTTTCTATTCTTATATAACCCAGCAGATAGTATCTACAAGTGCTCAGGCATTTGTTTCACTTGTAGAAAAGAAAGATAATGAGACAGGTTTTCATATATCAAGAGTGTCGCAGTACTCATATACTATTGCAAATCAGATGTATAAAATATTTCCCACGATTACGCCAAAGTTCCGCAGAGAGATACTGTGGTTTGCCTCGCTTCATGACATAGGAAAGATAGGCATACCGGACAATATACTTCTTAAACCTGGCAAACTCACTCCTGAAGAGTTTGATATAATGAAGCAGCATGTGCTTTTCGGAGAAAATATTCTTAAGGATATGGACGGCAAGATACAGAACATGACCGGTTTTTCTTTTATGAAGACTGCTATAGATATTGCCGGGGGGCATCATGAGAAATGGGACGGGAGTGGGTATCCGCGAAAGCTAAGCGGGCATGATATTCCTCTTGCCGGAAGAATAGTAGCTTTGGCAGATGTGTTTGATGCTCTGACCAGTGCTCGCCCATATAAAAAAGCTTTTGATTTTGATCTTTCGGTAAGGATGATAATAGAGCAGTCCGGTAGTCACTTTGACCCGGATGTGGTTCATGCGTTTACTACCGGCTTGGATAGTATAAGAAGAATCTATGACCGGTACAGGGAATAAAAATTTTCTAGTATTGACATGTCCGGAGAAAGGTACTATAATTTTATTATAAAAAAATTCTGTCAGAATAATTATTGCTCAAAAAAGGGGGCGGTATAAATGGCGGAAAAAAAAGAAGTGAAAAAAGAAGTTAAAAAGGAACCAGAAAAGAAAGAAACTCCGAAAAAAGAAAAGAAATAATTTTTACGGGCCGCCATTAAATGGCGGCTTTATATATTTTATTAAAAAAAAGTTACAATGTAATCTATAAAAAAATATGGTACAATATACGATGTCATTATTTATTTTTTAGAGGAGGAAAAGTATGGAATTAAAGGAGTATGTAAGAGATATACTTGATTTTCCGCAGAAAGGGATTATTTTTAAGGATATTACGCCAATACTAAAAGATCCGGAGGCATTCGGATACACCATAAAAATACTTCAGGAACTGTTAAAGGACTGGGATTTTGATTTCATAGTCGCACCGGAAGCCAGGGGTTTTTTATTTGCCTCTCCTTTGGCATATACTATGAAAAAAGGTCTGATACCGGTAAGGAAACCAGGAAAGCTTCCTTATAAAACAGTTAATATATCTTATAATCTTGAGTACGGAAGTGCCGAGCTTCAGATGCATGTTGACGCACTTAAAAAGGGTGACAGGGTGGTAATAGTTGACGATGTTCTGGCAACCGGGGGAACACTTGATGCGATAAGAAGAATGGTCAACAATGTAGGCGCAGATGTTGAAGGTGTACTCTGTATGGCTGAACTCGGTTTCTTAAAAGGTAGGGAACGTCTTAAAGATCTTAAGGTTGCTTCAATCCTTAAATATTAAGAAGGAGGCGGAGTATGGAAGGGATCTCTTTTGATTTTACCAATCTGTTTTCACCAGTTTTAAAAGGCGGACTTACCAAAAAGGATATAAACAGCTACAAAGAAAAAGCTTCTGAAGCGGTTGAGAATATACTTAACAGTAATCCGGGATTTATGGGAGTACCTTTCGAATCAAAATGGCTTGAGTCAGTCAGAGAGC
>JAKJGQ010000087.1 GCA_022704305.1 Thermotogae bacterium
CAAGCTCTTAGTTTTTTTACCTTTTGTTTTTCTGTTTGTATCTATCGTTTTGGATCTTATGCAGCCTTTCCTTTCAAAGGTTATTGTTGACAGAGTACTTTTGAACAAGGAGATTTCTCTGCTTGGTATTATACTTGTTTCACTTGCTTTAATCACTTTGATCAGGGTTATTCTCGGATACTTTCGGGAGTATACCCTGGACTACCTTGGAGTACGTGTGGCAACGGATATTAAAAATGATCTTTTTGATCATATACAGACTCTTTCTTTCAAGTACTTCGATAATATGAATACCGGAGAGCTCATGTCAAGGTTAACCGAAGATGTGGATAATATATGGATGGCTTTGGCTTTTGGAATAAGTTTGTTTATTGAAAATTCCATATACTTTATCTTTGCAACAGCAATTCTTTTATATCTTAACTGGAAACTGGCTCTTATAAGTTTATGTATCATGCCATTTCTGGCATGGTTGGCCATGAAGCTTGAGAAAGATATAGAAAAAGCTTTTGATAAGATAAGCGATCATACGGTACACATAAACACCACCGCACAGGAGGATATTTCAGGTATAAGACTTGTAAAAGCTTTTGCCAGAGAAAAGCATGAAATTCTAAAATTTCTTAATCTGAATACGGTAAACTATACTCTGAACGTTGAAAAAACAAGGATCTGGGGAAAATACTATCCTTTGATAGAATTTCTTACCAATATCTCTATAGTTCTAGTCATTTCTTTCGGAGGAATGTTAGTAATAAAAGACGAAATTTCAGTCGGAACTCTTGTGGCTTTTAATGGATATCTTTCTATGCTTGTCTGGCCAATGAGAATGATGGGCTGGCTCACTAATGTCATTTCACAGGCAAACACCTCAGCAAAAAAAATCTTTGGCATCATGAATACCAAAGCTGATATAGAAAGTGCACAAGACTGTTTAAAACCACCAGAAATAAAAGGAGATGTCAGTTTTAAAAATGTTTCTTTCAAATACAATAACTCCTATGTTTTGAAAAATATAAATCTTAATATTAAAGCCGGATCTACCGTTGCCATCATGGGAACAACTGGTTCGGGAAAGACTTCCCTGGTAAGTCTTATCGGGAGATACTACGATGCGACAGAGGGATTAATTGAAATTGACGGCAAAGATATACGCGATCTGGATCTTGGCATTTTAAGAAGTTCTATGTCAGTTATTTTCCAGGATACTTTTCTTTTTTCCGATTCTATAGCTAACAACGTGGCTTTTTCTGTAAAAAACTCATCCATTCAGAGTATAAAAGATGCCTGCAAAATGGCATGCATAGATGATTTTATCTCAAGCCTTGAAAATGGTTATGAAACTGAAATAGGTGAAAGGGGAATAGGACTTTCGGGAGGTCAGAAGCAGCGTCTTTCTATTGCCAGGGCAATGATTAAAAAGTCTTCTATCCTTATACTTGATGATTCAACATCTGCATTAGATATGGAAACAGAGTTTCAACTTCTTAAAAACCTGAACGGTTTGAAAAACAAACCTACAACCTTTTTGATTGCGCACAGAATCTCGGCTGTTAAAAATGCTGACCTGATACTGTACCTTGAAGACGGTTGTATAAAGGAATACGGAACGCACAACTCTCTTCTCGAAATGAAAGGTAGATACTATCAGGTATACTCTGATCAGTTCAGAGATTACGAAGAGCTCGAATACACAGAGGAATTAGCATAACGGAGGTAAATAATGCCAAGAAATACAACATCTAAAGATGAAGATACTCTAAAAACTTCAAAATCATTGTTGGTTAAGCGTCTTTTTGCTTATATGAAACCATTCAAGCTTAAGATAACGGCGGTAATAATCTTAATGATTGTTGTTATGGGAATAAACTTAGTCAACCCTTATCTTTTGAAAGAAGCAATTGATAAGCATGTAACAAATAAAAATTACAACGGGTTGCTTATAATAGGAATTTTCTTTTCAGCTCTTAATGTTTTTTCAATGTTTTTATCCAGAGCTAGAATAAATATAATGTCGGAAGTATCGAATAAAATTGTGCTGAATATTCGTCAGGAACTTTATGCACATATTCAGAAGCTTTCTTTTACTTTTTTTGATAACAGGCCTGTAGGAAAGATACTAGCACGAGTGGTCGGAGATGTAAATTCTCTTCAGCAACTGTTCTCGGATAGCGTTACCAATCTCATACCGGAAATACTCACTATAGTATGTACTCTTTTCTTGATGTTTTCCATAAACTTCAGGCTGACACTGGCAGCTGTCGCAACTCTCCCCCTTCTTATAGGCGGATTATTTTTCATAGAAACTTTTAGTAGAAAAAGGTGGCAGAACTACAGAAAGAAGAAATCAAATCTTAATGCCTTTATACATGAGGATTTTTCAGGAATAAAAGTTGTTCAGTCTTATAACATGGAGGAAAAAACCTCTTACAGCTTCAAAAATTATTGTGGTTCGATGATGAATTCTTTTATAAGGGCGGTAAGGCTAAATGATTTATTCTGGCCTATGGTGGAACTGTGCTCTGGAATAGGTATCGTTTTGGTATACTGGTCAAGTGTAAAACTGGTAAATACCGGTTCAATATCAATAGGAACTCTTGTGGCTTTTACCGCATATATTTCAATTTTCTGGCGGCCGATCATGAACATAACCAATTTCTATAATTCTTTAATAACGAATTTTGCCGCAGCAGAAAGAATCTTTGATATTCTTGATACAAAACCCGATATCGAAAATAAAGGTTCAGAGATCATTATGCCTCTTATAAACGGTAATGTACAGTTTAAAAATGTATCTTTTGGTTATGATGACGGAACTACTGTCCTTGATAATGTAAGCTTTAACGTTAAGGCAGGCGAAAAAATTGCTCTTGTTGGCCCTACTGGAGCAGGCAAAACCACTATAATAAATCTGATAAGCAGATTCTATGATACTAAAAAAGGAAATGTTTTAATTGACGGATATGACGTTAAAAATGTAGATCTTGAATCTCTACGATCACAGATGGGTATAATGCTCCAGGATACCTTCCTTTTTTCAATGTCTATAACAGACAACATACGTTACGGAAAACTTGATGCAAGCGATGAAGAAGTTATCAATGCTGCAAAAGCCGTCAATGCCCACGATTTTATTATGAAACTGGAAAAGGGATATGAAACCAATGTCAATGAAAGAGGATCAAGGCTTTCAGTAGGCCAGCGTCAGCTAATATCTTTTGCAAGAGCACTGCTGGCTGATCCCAGAATCCTGATTCTGGATGAAGCTACCTCCAATATAGATACCCAGACAGAACGTCTTGTCCAAAGCGGTATCAAAAAGCTTCTTCACGGAAGAACCTCTTTTGTAATTGCCCATCGTTTATCTACTATAAGAGACGCCGACAGAATTTTTTATGTTGATGATGGAAAAATAATTGAAAGCGGTACACACGCTGAGCTTCTAGCAAAAAAGAAGGCTTACTACGAGCTTTATATGTCGCAATACAAATTCATAAGTCAAGGTGCCTGATCAAAAAATAATCGTGCCCTAGGGCACGATTATTTTTGCTGAACTTCTCCCCGCTTTACCCTGGTTATTGTAAATACGGCAAGTCCAAAAAATATAAGACATATAAACATTAGTGAATTATAGTCGAACAAGTCTATTATTTTCCCGGAAAGCGGTGGTGCAATAATGTTCGCTGCCATTGAGAAAAAATAATACAGTCCTGTGTATCCTCCAGCTTTATCTGTCGTTGTCATATCAACAACCATAGGAAGAGAGTTTACGTTAACCATTGCCCAACCAACTCCTCCTGCAGCAAAAAGAGCAAAGAATATAGCAATAATAGCCTGAGTATCAAAAATCCTATTCTTTATGAGAGTACCCAGAATAATTGTTGAAACTGACATTACAAGAATAACAGATAATCCTATTATTATCGTTTTCTTCCTACCAATTTTTGATCCGATAAATCCTGCCGGAATAGAGAAAAGCATCAGTGTAAGCGAAAAAAAGCCAAGTATAAGTGCCCCTGTCGATTCTCCTACTCCTACGTAAAACTTCATATAGCTCGTAAAAAAAGTCTCTATGGCATTAAAGCCGATAAACCAGAATAAAATGGAAAAAAGCATAAAAAGGAGACTTTTTTCTTTTGAAAGAAAGACGTCCTTGAGATTGGAAATCAGATCAAGCATTCCTTTTTTTGCAGTGCCTTTTTTAGATTCTTCCCCTGTAACAACTGTATATTCCTGTGGTTCTTTAACGGTAAAGGCAACTATAAAACTGGCAATAAGCATAACAAATCCGCCGACCAGAAAAGGAAAAGATGGGTTTGCATCGTACATAGGCTTACCTGCGAAGTAAGCAAAAAGTGCACCGAGCCCTCCCATAAAATTTATTATTCCATTGGCCTGGCTTCTGTGTTTGGTAGGAGTTATATCTGGCATAAGAGCTACTACCGGAGCACGGAACAATGCCATTGAAAAGTTCATGAATATTATTGCAAGCATCATAAGCCAAAGAATACTCATATTTTTTACAAACGGTATCATGATAAAAAATACTGTTGCAATAGGTGCTCCAACAAGAATATACGGAATACGCCTTCCGAATCTTGATCTTGTCTTGTCACTCATAGCACCTATCAAAGGAAGCATTATTATGGCAAATATGTTATCAAAAGTCATGACAACCCCAACCATAAATGATGAAAGGTTAAAATCCTTAAGAAAGATAGGAACATAAGCATTATAAAGCGGCCAGATAATGCTTATACCAAAAAATCCAAAACCCAGAACAAACAACTTCCAGTACTTAAACTCCATAGAAAGCCCCCCTTTTAGAAGTATTTACAAATAGATTATATCATAATACTCTCTTAATACTTTGTTTTTATAAAGTATACCAAAAATGTACAAATTTTCTTTTTTATTTTTTTATTTGTGATATTATTGTCTATGATAGATTCTAAAATTGATTCTTATTCAGGAGAACGTATGTCAGAAAATCTTAACGAGTTTAAAAGCATACTTACAAAGTTATATCTTTCTGATCCTTGTTCCGTGCTTCCCAATCCTCTTTGGAAAACTTTTGGTCACCTGACTGATATTCAGACCGATATAAAATTAAAAGGTGATAATGTCACAAAGCTTCAGGCATTTAATCAGAGAGAGTTTATGGTATATTGGAGCAGCTTTTATGAAAGCCCCGATATACGTGAAGCTGTGAAAAAAGAGTTTCGGCTTGTGGTTATAAACCAAAAATACGAAAGTTTTTTCGATAAGCTAAGCTTCCCGATAATCATGAGATACTTCCGGCTGAAACATTCCGGAGCTGAGCTCTCTGCTGCCCTTTCTTCACAGTATTACTTTGAAGATGTGAATACTCAAAAAGACTGTCTTATAGTATCAGACTTCATAGGAAGATGTTATGAAAACATCAAACCCTCAGAAAAAAGAGTAAAAAGCTGGACAGAGACAGGTGTTTTTGACAACAGTTTATGGCTGTGGATTAAAGAAAAAGGAAGCGGCATTCCCATAGCGCTAGGCATCGGAGAAAGAGATACAGTAAATGGTGAAGGCAGTCTTGAGTACATTCAGGTGGATCCGGCCTTCAGAGGAAAAGGCATCTGCAAGGCTCTTGTAAACGAACTCGTACATCGACTTTATTCCAAAATAAGCATAGTAACCGTTTCCGGCGATCTCTACAACATTTCCAACTGTGAAGCGGTTTATAGAAAATGCAACTTTGAAGGAGATAATGTATGGTCTGTTTTAAAAAAATAATTATATTTTTTTCCTTTTTTATTTCCGGCATTATATTTTCATTTGATATTCCATATTCTCATCTTGAATATACAGAAATCATAGATTCTTTATCCTATAAAAACATTATTGATATCAGTACTGAGGATAGCAGTATCTGTCTTAATTTCAGTTGTCCAGGCAAAAAATATACTGTAATCTGTAACGAAGACCTTATGACTACTTACTCTTTTTTAAAAAATACCGAAAAAGATTCTTTCTATGAGATAGCCCTTGAGAACTACACGATACATATTACTTCCTACCAGAATGGATATGAAAACCACTATGAGTATCTATGGGATGGCAATACTCCATGGATCCAGGCCATAGAGCTATCTATGATAAATTTTATTAAGAGTGATAGCTCTTCTATGAAGTTCTGGCTTATAAACCCTTCGGACGGAAAGAAGATGGATATGATTGCTATAAAAGAAGGAACCTATCAGCTTGATGTATTAGGGAAAAAAGAAAAGTGTACCAAAGTAAGAGTCACTCTTGATAGTTTTCTTAGCATATTCTGGAGTGTAAATTACTGGTTCAGAAATACCGACGGTCTTTTTGTCCGATATGAAGGACTTAAAGGCGGACCAGCAAGTCCTAAAAAACAGATATTCATTCTTACTTACAATTAGAGGTGGTTTTTTTGAAATATAACTCCAAAGTGGATATAATAAATGCTCCGGTTGTATCGGCTCTTTTTAAAATATCATGGCCGATAATTCTTTCTAATATCCTTCACACTTTATATAATATAACTGACGCTTTTTTCCTTGGCAAACTCGGAAAAGATGAACTAGCAGCACCTACTGTAGCATATCCCATAGCTTTTGTATTTATGTCTCTGGCAATTGGTTTTTCTGCTGCAGGATCAACCATGGTTGCACAGTATACAGGCATGCAAAAAAAAGAAACAGCCGAAAAAGCGGCTGCACAGTCACTTATTACGACAGCTTTTCTTTCTGTTCTTTTCACACTGCCCGGGGTAATATTTTCACGTCAGATACTTCAATTTATGGGAATAACCGGAAATGTGCTTGTACTAGCGGATTCATACATGAAGATAGTTCTGCTTTCAACTCCCTTTTCCTTCATACTTGATCTTAATCTCGGGATAATGAGAGGCTGGGGTAACTCATTCATAGGACTTGTTTATACAGCCATTTCAGTTATTATAAACATGATTCTTGATCCGCTTCTGATATTTACTTTCAAGATGGGCGTCCTAGGGGCAGCTTGGGCAACTTTTATTTCTGTAGTCATCATTTCATTGTACTCGGTATATGTTATGCTTAAAGGAAAGTACGGTTTAAAAATGCATATACGTGATTTCAAACCTGACTTGAAAATCATAAAAAAGGTTATCGCCATAGGGTTACCTCCTTCCTTGGGCAACTCTGTTACTTCTTTTGCTTTTTCAATAATTATGGCAATAGTTTCTGGATTCGGACCATCTTTCATAAGTGCTTACGGAATATTTGACAGAGTCAATGGGTTTATTGCAATGTTTGCAAGTGGAATAGGTATGGCAGTTACCACCATGGTGGGTCAGTTGCTTGGGGCAGATATGATAAAAAAAGCCGAAGAAACAGTAAAAAAGGCTGTTATACTGACTTTTACAGTAGTTCTTATCTTTTCAGTACTCCTGTTTTTTACAGGCGATACAATAACAAAATTTTTTATAGATGATCCAGAGGTAATTTCCATAGGCAAAACAATTTTTATGCTTGTTTCTTTCTCAAATCCTTTTTTTTCCGTTATGCTTATATATATGGGAGCTATTTCCGGATCAGGCCACACTATACAGTCTACTTTTATCGATGTGGCAAGGCTCT
>JAKJGQ010000088.1 GCA_022704305.1 Thermotogae bacterium
TGATAGTTTCAATGCTTCTTCTTTGAATTCTTTACTGTACTTTCTCATTTTTAAACACCTCTTCTTTTGATTTTATTTTATCAATTTTTGGGGTGTTTGACGACTCTACTTTTATAGTAACGCTCCAACACTAAAGGACGGTAGACAAAAAAGATATTTTTTTATAAATATTTAGAATTTAAAACAATTTTAAAAAAATGATATAATAAATATGAGAAATATGATTAATAAAAAATGAAAAACAAATATTTATGATCTCAATTCAAAAAAATTTTTTGGAGGTAACCATGAATAGAAGAAAAACAGGTTATTTCTTATCTCATAATCTATATATAAAGCTGATTTTTTTGTTGAAGCTGGTACTAAGCCTATTAGTAAGTATTTTGGTCGTTGCCGGTATAACGTATAAAAAAGTATTTATTGATGCTGTGATAAACTCTGGCTCAGAAAGAAATATGGAATTAATCTTTTTTTATCTGTTTCTAATAGCGCTGGTTTATTTAATTCCCGGTATGGTTAATTTTATCAGCTTTTGGATGGATAAGATCATGAAAAAACTTTTGTCTTGTGAGTTGAGTAAATGTATTTTAGATAAGACCATAAAAATAAAGTATCCTGTTCTTGAAGATCAAAAGACACAGGACTTAATCTCAAGGCTGGACGGTTCCCACGAAAAGATAATCAGCACTATGAATATTATTACATCTCTTGTTTTCAGCGCTGTTCAGTTTTTTGGAGTCATTTACATGCTTAAGCAAGTTAATCTGTTTATTATGCTGAGTATAGTTGTTTTCATATTTTTAGGTGTTTTTCTGAATATAAAGTCGGGCAAAGCACTTTACGGATTTTGGCAGAAGTATATAAAAAATGCACGCAGATATAATTATCTTTCTGAAATACTTACAGAAAGGTCTTACGTTCTGGATAAAAGTATTTTTGGCTATACAGAGTATATAAACGTTGAGTATAACAAAGAGTTTTACAAGGCTCAGAAGGAGAATAAAAAAGCCGGGCTTAAAAGATTTAAAATACAGTCTTTATTTGAAACAACTGGAATAATTTATATGGTGGGATGTTTTATTCTTTTGGCTTTTCCGCTTATTGGGAATACAATTTCACTTGGCTATTATGTTGCTGTTACGCAGGCTCTCGGAACGGTTTTTGCCTCTGTTAATTCAGGATTCGAGAAAATTCCAGAATTAACAGGATATAGAAAATTCCGCAGGGACTTTATAGAGTTTATGGAACTTGCTGAATATGAAGAAAATGAAGGTAAAGAGATAAGTGAAGTAGAGATGGTTGAGTTTAAAAACGTCAGTTTCCATTATCCAGGGAGTAAAGAGCTTATATTGGACAGCTGCAGCTTTAAAATTGAAAAAGGCAGGCATTATGCTGTAGTAGGTGAAAACGGAGCAGGCAAGTCCACTATAATAAAGCTTCTGTTGGGTCTATATGAACCGGTCGAAGGCCAGATACTTATAAACGGTGTTCCTATTAAAAGTATTTCAAGCAAAGAGCTATCGAAAAACATTTCTGTGTTGTTTCAGGACTTTGGAAGATTTCCGCTGACCGTTAAAGAAAATATTCTTATAGGAAACTTATCAAAAAAGTCTGATGATAATCATATAAGTCAGCTTTTAAACGAAGTAAACGGTGAGGATATACCGTCAAAGCTTTCGGGAGGCATCAACACAACACTTTCAAAAAAATTTTCTGGAGGGTCTGATCTTTCGGGTGGAGAGTGGCAGAAAGTTGCCATAGGAAGGCTGCTTTTCGCAGATAAAACGTTAAAAATATTTGATGAACCCACAGCTAGTCTTGATCCTATAGCGGAATCGGAAATATATGAGATGTATAACAGAAAGTTAAAAGGAAAAACAGTCATATTCATTACGCACAGACTCGGCTCAACCAAATCTTCGGATGAGATTCTCCTGGTTAAAAACGGCAAAATCTTTGAAAAAGGTTCCCATGAGAGTCTTATGAAATTAAACAGAGAGTATTATAAACTATATGACAGTCAAAGGAGTTTATATGAAAAACAGAAAATATAATCATGAAATAATTAAAAAGTCATTCAATATCGGTTTTCAGATCATGAAAAAAGAGTTTGTTTTAATGCTTGCTGTAAGTATTGCATATTATTCTCTTCCTCTTTTAGGTATAATGCTGAATGTAAAAATTTTTAATATGGTTCAGGTACTTCCCGGAAATACCCAAAAGATCCCGGAATTTGTTGTTTTGCTTATATGGTACGGGGTATACTTGCTGTTTACTAAGTTCCACCTTATTTACTACACAAGATACTTTCTACAGTACGGGCCGTTGCTGAAATTTGAAAGACTTGCACGGTTGATGCTTCATAACAAATGTGATGAGATAAACGCCGTAAATTACGAAAATCCTGAATTATATAATTACATAATTCAGGCAAGAACGGCAAGCACTAATGTATACAGAATTATAGAGATAAACATCTATCTTGTGGGCATTTTGTTCGGAAGCATCGGAGTACTTATTTATATGAAAGATTTTAATCCGGCCTTAATTATTTTTGTTATTATAAGCAACATCGCGGTACTTTTAGAAAAAATTTACTCAGCAAGACAGTACGGTAAGACCAGAGAAAAGACAATGCCTTTACAGCTTGAAGAAATGGCATATAAGGAAAGTCTTACCTCCCTGAATTTTAATAAAGAAGTCAGAATACTCTCTATTGAAGCTTTTCTCAAAAACAAATGGCTGGGACCTTTTGAAAAAAGAGTAGCAGCAGAATGGGGTGCAGATAAAAAAGTTATTTCAGTCAATGCCATTGCCGAACTTTTGAAATTTGTGGGAAGCTTCGGTGCGTATGCGTATTCGGCATACTTGTTGATAACAGGCAAAATAAGACTTGGAGAGTTCACAGCAAGCCTGTTTGCATTTACCAGTCTTTCAGAGTACACACAAGAAATTTTTGAGCTGTATGGCTATCTGGATCAGTTTACAACGTATGTAAAGCCATTTTTTAGGTTCATGGAGATATTTCCAGATAAAAGAAACGAAAGATGTGACTGTGGGTTCACAAGTCTCAGACTGGAGAATGTTTCTTTTAAGTATCCGGGCTCAGAGAAAAATGCATTGGAAGATATAACTCTGGAAGTAAAAAAAGGAGAAAAAACAGCGATAGTAGGAAAAAACGGAGCCGGCAAAAGTACGCTTGTAAACATGATACTAGGACTTTATGACCCTATAAAGGGAAGAGTTCTTTACAACGGCAAAGAGGCCAAAGCCATAGAAAAAAAAGATCTTTTTGCAGGAAAGAGTGCTGTTTTTCAAAACGTAAACAAATATAAAATGACAGTTGCAGAGAATGTACAGCTTGGAAACCCTCAAAAAAAAGATCTCCAAGAGCAGATGAAAGCATTAAAAGAATCCGGATTTCCCTTAAACCGATATTCTATGGACGAAAAACTGGGAAAAGAGTTTGGGGGAATAGATATTTCAGGTGGAGAATGGCAGAGGTTGTCTATGGCCAGAGGAATATATAAAAACGGCAGTTTTGTTGTGCTGGATGAACCGACAAGTGCAATTGATCCTTTGCAGGAAGCAGAACTGTACAAAAAATTTGTACAGCTTTTCAATGATAAGACGGTTTTTTTGGTGACACACAGACTTGGAGCTGTAAGTATAGCAGATAAAATAATCGTGTTGGACGACGGAAAGATAAAAGAACATGGAACACATGAAGAACTGATTCGGAAAAACGGGTACTATAAAAAACTGTGGGATTCGCAGGTGAAATGGTATCAGTAGCTCATCATGGCTAAAAACATATCTGCGTTGACGTGGGCACAAAAGGATCGATGCGGGCACAAAAAAAGCTATGTGAGCACAAAAAATAAATTTGTAGAGCTTATTTTTGAAAATTCCAAACAGTTTTTAATTTTTCATGAACAAATACCTTCTATACTATAAAATGTTATTCCAAATACATTTTATATAAGGAGGCAGGAAATGAAGAAAACTTCTTTGGCAGTCATGTTTACTACTATTATCGCAGTGTTTTTAGCTACTAGTTGTTTTGCTGATACGGGTAAGATAGTAATTGCTCATCGGGGAGCTAGTGGGTATTTACCAGAACATACTTTAGAAGCCAAAGCTCTTGCTTACGGGTTAGGTGCAGATTATATTGAACAAGATGTCGTAATGACAAAGGATAATAAATTAGTAGTAATGCATGATCATTATCTTGATACTGTAACTAATGTAGCTGAAGTGTATCCTAATAAAAAAAGAAGCGACGGTAGGTATTATGTAATTGATTTTACATTGGATGAGATAAGAAATCTTTCAGCAACAGAAGTTTTTGATTACAAAACCGGAAAACAAGTTTTTAAAAATCGTTTTCCTATATGGAAGTCCAGTTTCAAAATACATACTTTGCAAGAAGAAATAGAGTTAATTCAGGGTTTAAATAAAAGCACCGGAAAAGATATAGGAATATATCCGGAAATTAAAGCTCCTTGGTTTCATAGATATGAAGGTAAGGACATCAGTTTGGAAGTCTTGAAAGTGCTAAAAGAATATGGCTATACAACCAAAAAAGATAAGGTTTACGTTCAGTGCTTTGATCCAAATGAAACAAGAAGAATAAAAGAAGAGTTGTACCCAAAATTAGGAATAGAACTAAAGCTTGTCCAATTAATGGCTGAAACTGACTGGGAAGAAACTTTTGAGGAAAAAAACGGAAAATTGGTTTTATACAGCTATGATTGGATGTTCCAAAAAGGTGGGATGGCAAAAATAGCAGAATATGCTGATGGAGTAGGACCTTGGTTTCCAATGATAATAAAGAGTTCTTCAACAAAAGAAAATATAATAACTACTGATCTTGTAAGAGAAGCTCATGCTTTGAATATGGAAGTACATCCATATACATTTAGAAGTGAAAGTGATAAAATCCCGGCGTATGCTTCAAGTTTCGAGGATTATTTAGAAATATTTTATTATAAAGCCGACGTAGATGGGGTTTTTACAGATTTTACCGATAAGGCTGTAGAGTTTCTAAATAAAATGGAGTTTAAGAAGAACGATTATAAATAATTATTGAAATAAAAAATAAAGACACATCAAATAATATATTTGGGTGTCTTTATTTTTCAATAATTTCATTAGTATGTCAAAGATCCTTTTACTATACTTCCCGGAAAAAATGACCTTTGGTAAATCCTTCTTTCTGTATTTTTTGTGAAAAATCTGAAAAATCCTTTCCGGAAACAGCATTTTTGAAGGCCTTTATAATTTCAGTACTTTGCGAATAGTTTTCATTGGTCAGGAAAATCCTTAAATATTTTGGTTTCAACTCACTGATGAACTGTATTGCACAAAGCGCTACTGAGTTAAGCACCGTCATTCTGCAGGCGGAGTCGGTGATTATGGGAAATACAGTATTTATTCTGTCTTTTAAAGAATAATCAGCGCTTTTACACAGTCCGCATTTACGTGTGGACATATTTTTTACTCTGTTTATAACACAATGCTTGGATATCATGAGGGGCATTCTGCCGTAAACGATTACTTCAAGACCGTTGAAGTGCTTTGCCGTTTTGTTTATCTGTTTTATATCCATTTCCGGGGAGAGAGTAATCATACTTGTGCCGTTTTCCCTGAGAAAGGAGATGCCTGCGGTGTTAAAAACATTCATTGAAAAGTCACAGCTTATTTTTTTATCTCCGAAAGCAGCAATATGTCCTATATTACCAATTAGCAGTTCCTTTGAATCCAATATTTCTTTTATCTTCTGTATTTCTTCATCCTGTGTGATTCTTCCTAATGCCGGTATCAGCTGTACTCCTTTTTTCACAGCCTCGGAAAAATATTTTTTATAAAGATTAAGATCATATGAATAAATTCTGGTTATGCCTTCATCAATTGATGCTTTCAGCTGTTCTTCGCTGTATACTGAAGCGGTAAGCGAAGGCAGGCTGTCATCGTATATAAAATCTATATTCAAAATGTCAGAGTTCAAAGTTTTCAAAGCATCTCTACGGTTGAAGTTTTTTCTTAATTCTGTAATCTTTTCAAGCGCAGTTCTTCTAATTTCGTTTATGGAAGATATAGGAACCGATATCTCATTATCACATTCCAGATAGATATTTTTGAAAACATAAGGAGTGTTTCCGCACTTATTAAGCTGCTGTAGGATACGTTCTTTTGAAGTCGCTGTTTTAAGTGCCTTCTGAACAGTTTCCTGCGAATCACAGAAAATATTGTTTCCGAAATCATCCTCTACAATAAAAAATATTTTATCGTTTATTCTGGCTTTAAAAAATCCCTTGAGTTCTATCTTCCGTGTGTCCTGTTGAAATGAGGCGGCAGCGTTTTTTAACAACAGACTATCCGATGTTTTGTAAAGATGATCTTCTGTTTTGGGATTGCCGTCAAAGTTTATCCAAACTGTTTCCCCTTTTGATGCAGAGTCTGTTTTGCCTTTGTCCGACAGAATTTCTCTTACAGTCCAGCCATTATTTTCTTTTCCAGTGTTTCTTATGCCATCACCAACGGATAAGTTATCCTCAAGCTTAACCTGTATTTTTTCAGAAACACAAAGGATCTTTCCTATATAAATACCTCTGTTGTCAGGCCTTTCAGGAGCAACAACAGAGTTAAGAGGATTTTTAAGATATGCAGTTGTAAACTGGCGGTTGAAAATTTTTATTAGGTCCTTTTTGTCGGTTTCATCGGAGGGAGAAGAAGTAAGAATTTTTTTGTAGACTCTTACCACGGTTGCCACGTACTCGGGTTTTTTCATTCTGCCTTCAATCTTAAGGGATCTTATTCCGCTTTTAATTATTTCCGGCAAAATCTCGGAGGTATTGAGATCTTTTGTGCTTAGCAGATGCTTAAAAGGAAAAGAGATCTCTTTTCCGTTTTCAAGAAGTGAGTATTCAAGCCTGCAGGGCTGGGCGCACTTTCCTCTGTTGCCGCTTCTGCTGCCTATGAAACTGCTCATGAGACACTGGCCCGAATAACTGAAACACAATGCTCCGTGCCCGAAAATTTCAGTTTCTATTCCTGAGTTTCTTGTTATATGTTCAATTTCCTGAAGAGACATCTCTCTGGAAAGTATTACCCTTTTAAATCCAAGTTTTTCAAGGAAACGGGCTCCATATAAATTATGTACGGTCATCTGGGTGCTTGCATGAAGCTCGAAGTCCGGGAGTAAACTGCGGATAAGCCATATGAGCCCGAGATCCTGCACTATAAGGGCATCAACATCGGCATTGTATAGGAAAAGTAGGTAATCAACTATCTCTTTAAGTTCAGTATCGCTTAAGAGAGTATTTATAGTTACATATACCCTTACGCCTCTTATATGGCAGTATTGAACAGCTTGCACCAGCTGTTCTCTGTCAAAATTGTCGGCATACTGTCTTGCATTAAAATCCTTACCG
>JAKJGQ010000089.1 GCA_022704305.1 Thermotogae bacterium
TCAACAGAATTTTTATATTCATAAGCAAAATCGTCTGACAAAGATTTAAAGTTCCATATTTCTTCTTCTAATTCTTCTGGTGTTGGAGTTTTTGTATATTTACTGAGCCTTTTTTCTATTGAATCTTTATCTATCCCTAAAGCCAACAAATGATTTGTTGCAAGTTTTTTTGCGGTGTTTATTGTAAGTTCTTCAGGATTATTAACTTTATCAGAAAAGGCATTTGCCACGAAGCTCCTTTTTGATTTTGGGTTTGACTCGTCTAAATAATCATCGACAGTTAAACCGTTATAAACATCATCTAATTTGATCAGTTCTTTATCAAACCATACTTCAGTAGATTGATTCCCGTAATAAAGTTTTGTTCTTTTTGAATAGATATAGACAACTTCAAAGTATAAATAGTAGTAATAAAATAACTCTTCTATGCTTTTATAGAACTCATCATAATATTTAGCTTCTTTATTTTTATCATAAATTTCTATCGTTTCTTCAAATGCTTCATCCTCATAATCATTTTCTTGGTCATCTCTATTATGCATTTGTTCATCTATTTTGCTCATTTCTTCTTGATATATTTCATCCCAGCCTTCATTGTCATCATCATCAGGAAGAAAGAAACCATCAGAATTATAATATTTATTCATATATTCGTATCGGTTATAATCAACAACAAGAGAATCTGATTTATCTTGTATATCCGAAAGGAATTTATCTTTATTGTTTTTGACCTCACTAAAATTTATTCTTTTTAAAGCTTCTTCTATAACTTCTTCTTTTACTTTGCACATAAGCAAATCATATGTTAAAAAAGTTTTTACTGAATCCATAAGTAACTCTTCGTTGATTACAACATCTTCTTTTTCTTGAGTAACTTCAACAGCTTTCTCGCGTTTTATTTTTGGCATAGTTCCTCCTCATGATAAGGCTTTACTGTTGCAGTTTAGTAGACAATTGCCTAAAAACCAATAGCGTATTATTTATTTTTTTGCGAGCTCCATTTTTAATCTTTTCCGTCGATATACAACGTTAAAAATAGTATGCTATAATTCCATTGTAAAAAATAGTATAGGAGGTAATATAATGTCTTACGTCAATACGAAGGTAATCTTGGACAGAGCTAACAAAGAGTATTATGGAGTAGGAGCATTCAATATAAACAATCTTGAGTTTGCCCAGTCGATACTCGAAGCCTGTGACGAAAAAAAATCTCCTTGTATTCTTCAAACCAGCGAAGGTGCAGTAAAATATGCAGGAAACGGTGATGCACTTAGAGGAGCAAGATTTTTTGTAGGAATGGTGGAACTTTATGCGCAGACACTGGACATTCCGGTCGCCCTCCATCTTGACCATGGAACAGATCTAAAGTATATAATGGCATGTATTAAAGCCGGATACTCTTCGGTCATGATTGATGCCTCACATTTTAAATTTCAGGAGAATCTTGAAAAAACAAAGGAAATTGTAAAAATAGCCCATGCAGCAGGAGTATCTGTTGAGGCAGAGCTCGGTCAGCTGGCGGGAATAGAAGACAACATACAGGCTGCCGAATCGGTTCTTGTAAATCCTAACGAGGCTAAGGTTTTTGTTGAAGAAACCGAAGTTGACTTTCTGGCTCCTGCTATAGGTACATCACACGGAGCTTTTAAATTTAAAGGTGATGCTAAACTTGATTATGAAAGACTGGCAAAAGTAAAAGAGATAACTGGTATTCCTTTGGTTCTTCATGGCGCTTCGAGTGTTGTTCAGGAAATGGTTGCAATAGCGCAGAAGTACGGGGCGGACTTTGGCGGATCCAAAGGTGTTCCTTCACAAGTTCTGAAAGAAACGGTTAAGTTCGGGATAAATAAAGTGAATACAGATACAGATCTTAGAATGTCTTTTATAGCCGGATTAAGAGAATTCCTTGCCAACAATCCAAAGGAGTTCGATCCCAGAAAGTATCAGAAAACAGCCAAAGAGTATGTAAAAAAAGTGGTCATGGACAGAATAGATGTACTTGGTTCTTTTGGAAAAGCCTAAAATCATCCCCCTTGTTGAGGGGGATTTTTGTAGAATGGAGAGAGTATGACAATCGGACAGTTTCTTTTTGGAACGGGTGTTCTTCACTCAGTGGAAAAACCGTCAAGATATATCGGCGGAGAGTTAAATCAGGTAAAAAAAGAGAATCCGCAGGTCAGGATAGCTTTGTGTTTTCCGGATCTTTATGATGTAGGCATGTCTCATACAGGCTTTCATATTCTTTACAGTCTTTTCAACCAAAATGAAGCTGTGGCTTGTGAAAGGGTATTTCTTCCGTGGATGGATATGATTGAAAAACTTGAAAAGAGCGATATACCCCTTTATACACTCGAAAGTCTCACCCCGGTAAAAGATGTTGACATGGTTGGTATAACTCTTCAGTATGAGCTGGTGTATACAAACGTTATAAAGGTTCTTCAGCTTTCAAAAATACCAGTTCTTAGTTCGGACAGAACGCAAAATGATCCTATCGTAATAGGTGGCGGACCTTGTGTTTCCAATCCTTTGCCGGTAAAAGATTTTTTTGACGCTTTTTTTATAGGTGACGGGGAGACTGTGTATGAAAAGATTGCTGAAATTTTCAGAAGTACTTCCTGCAGGGAGGAAAGGCTTCAGCTTCTGTCTAAAACTCCAGGAATATATGTCCCAAAATATTATTCGACAATTAAGGTAACTGCGCAGAAGGTTACTGATTTGGACAGGTATTCTGATCTTACCAGACAGGTAATACCTCATTTTGAAGTGGTTCATGACAGAGCAATTGTTGAAGTAATGAGAGGCTGTAACCGCGGCTGCAGGTTCTGCCATGCCGGCATGTTCTACAGACCTGTCAGGGAAAGAGACCCGAAAAATATAATCGACAATGCCATGAAAGCATTAAAAAATACAGGTTATGAAGAGATTTCCTTTCTTTCGTTAAGCACGCTTGATTATTCTGAACTGTCAGTGGTTCTGGACACGCTGATGCCATACTTTAGAGAAAACAGGATAAGTGTTTCTCTTCCTTCAAGCAGAGTGGATAAGTTTGGAATAGAAATAACTGATAAACTGGGAGGCGGAAGACGAGCCGGTCTTACTTTTGCACCTGAAGCAGGTTCTCAAAAGATGAGAGACGTTATAAATAAGGGAATTGACGAAGAAGAAATTTTTGAAGTTGTTCAAACTGCAAAACAGAGAGGCTGGAATAAATTAAAACTTTATTTCATGATAGGACTCCCCGGAGAGACCTATGAGGATGTAAAAGCCATAGCGGAGCTTTGCACAAGAGTTAAAAACAGATCTAAAATAAGAGATCTGACCATAAATGTTTCAATATTTGTGCCTAAGCCGCATACTCCCTTTCAGTATGCCCGTTTTGAAGAGATGCAGTCAATATCAGAAAAAATAAGGATTCTTTCTGAGGTAAGAAAGCGCGGTATGATTCTTAAAGTACACGACTCCCGAATGAGTACCCTTGAAGCCGTTATGGCAAGAGGTGATGAGAAACTTGGAAGGATAATTATGAAAGCAGCGCTTGGATATAATGCCATCTTTCAGCAGTGGGATGAAAATTTTGATTATGATAAATGGATGCATGTTTTTGAAGAAGAACAGATCGATTATACATGGTACCTAAGAGAAAGAAGTACAGAAGAAGAGCTCGAGTGGGAGTTTATGAGCTGTGGAGTTTCAAGGGAGTTTTTAATTTCAGAATGGAAGAAATCACAGGAACCTTCACTTACACCCGACTGCAGATGGTCAAAGTGCAGTTTTTGCGGAGTATGCTTTGATACTGACGGAAAAATAAAGGTTATAAAAAAATAAAACAAGAAGAGTTTTCACTCTTCTTGTTTTATTTTATGAAATCAGAATGAAGTTATAGGATCTGACATGTTCAAGCTTTTTATTCCAAAGGAGTCCAAAATTATTATGCGGAATCCGGCTTTTTCTTTTTCAAGACAGTTCTGAGTTGTTACAGCAGTTATATTTCCATAAAGGTCAACCGTATCGGAGTGTCTGTGACCGAATGCAGCTAAAAGAACGTTTGAATTACTAAGCATTCTGGCCAATGTACTTCTGACTTCTTCTTTTTCAAAGAAGTTCCATCTTGTGTCAAACATATTGTGGTGAGCAAAAAGAGCAATTTTCATGTTATTATCTTTTGCTGTTTTTAACTCCTGTGCGAGCCAGCTTATCTGTTCGCTGCTTACATCGCCGTTTACCAGCCCGTAAGGATTATCTCCGGTGTCCATTCCGATGAAGTACCAGTTTGCATATGTGAAAGACCATTTTACCGGTCCGATGACTTTCTTCCATATTTCTTTTCCGACTACTTTTCCTGCACTCTGGCTGTCATGATTGCCGGGAATTACAAACACGGGCAAATCACACAGTTCATCCATAGTATTGACAAGATATGGGTAGTCCTGCTCGTAGTACTGTGCTGAGTCTGTTATATCTCCTGTTATTACTATAAAGTCTGCATTCTCATTGTTTGCCTTTTCTATTAGAACTTTCAGTCCATCTTTATTTTCTGATTTCTTGGATAAACCCATATGAGTATCTGTTATCTGAAGTATTTTTACTTCAGTTTTTTCCTTTGTAAGAAAAACACAGTTAGGTTCTCTTGACTCATAAAAAACTCCGTCCTTCTCACTTATGATATTAAGATCATAAAGACCATCCGGAACATAAGAAGGAATAACAGCTCTTGCGTCTGAAATAACCGGTACTGTGTAACTCCCTGATTTTCCGCTGATAGATACCTGCTTAAGTGTGTTCTGGGTAAGAGCTACTTTCAATATTCTTTCGTTATTAAGTATTATAGACGGACAACCGAACCTAGGGCTGTTTATTAAGCCTTCAGCTTTTTTTATTATGCCTGAAACCGGGATAGATGGCGGTACCGTTTTTGCGGCTAAGTTATAGATACTTCCGGTTTTTATAGTTGCCCCGACCATATCTTTTTCGGCCCAAAAAGGTTTGTCAGGTAAATATGCAGATTCAATAACCTTTACGATACTCTTTTTTGATGAACTGTATACATAAACTTCATTGCCCGAATCATAATCGGCTATAAAAAGCAGATCTCCGTTTTTTGAGACGGCAGGATAGAACTCGTTGAACTTTGAATTAAGAACAAATGATGTTTTGGATGTCATGCTGTCATATTCAGCGATATCCCAGTTGGAGCCGTTATAAACCTGAAAAACTATGCTTGCCCCTTTCCAGCTGGGTTTTCTTGCATTTTCACAGACAACTTTTTCCTTTCCGGACTTAAGATCCTTTAGGATGAGAGTGTACCTTCCGTTTACTATCCGTGTAAAGGCAGCAACTGTAGAGTCACTGTTTATTGCAGGTTCAATATCATCTGACATTGAATCTGAAACTATGCTTACTTTATTGGTTGCAAGATTCATTAAATATATATCCCTGGAGCTTTTGGGATTTTCGGGAGTAACCCTTATTGAAAAAATAAGAGTTTCCTTGTTTGAATCGATATAGTCAACTTCTCCACTCATATTGATTCTTGATACTGTGTTCTTTGAACTGTCGAGCATATAAAGCCATGGTGCCATATCTGAAGTTCTGGTTCCTTCTAGTTTGTGCATGGCAAGGAAGTATTTTTCACCGTTAAAAGAGCCCTGCATATCTTCGGCAATATTAGTGCCCTTTAAAACTTTCAGGCCAGTAATGGCCTGAAAGTCTTTTGGGAAAGAGTATTCAATATAGTTTGAAACGGGTTTTTGTTCTATGGCAACCAAATCAGCCTTAGCAACCGTGGTAAGAAAATCGATCATCTTCTTTGGCTGTTTTTTGACACTGTAAATATCCGTTAGCCTTATATAAAAGTTTTTATCCTTATCCTGTACAAGAATACCGTTTACAGTCACAAAATCTCCGTTTGAAAGATTAGTTATATCAACATCTGCGTAAGAATAAAACTTTATCTTTATTCCGCCTGCTTGATCATCAAAGTTTTTGTCACTGCTTCCATCGACATAAAAACCTCTTGATATACCGTCATTATCGTACTGATGAAGTTTTCCAAATATAGTTATAGGCATAGATTCAAAAGTCTTAAAATTTTCTTTTGATGTATCGGTAAAAAGAATAGTTGCTTCAGGAAGCTTGTTATCCGCCGAAAGAATCTTAATATCCTCAGGAGACTGCGGAAGTACAAAAAGACTGTTTACATCAGACGTATAACCTGCAACTGAAACTTTACCCCTTACACGAACCAAGTCTCCCTTTTTAACTTTGGGTTCTGCAAAACCATTAGCATAGATTAAAACAGCACTTGTTCCATCTGTAATACTGAAATAATTAGCTTTATCGTGCCACTGACCGGTTGAAACACAAGCTGTTCCTTCCACTTCAACAGTCTGCCCGTCGTACACATAACTGTCTCCAACCTTACTTCTCAGATTAGTTATGGTCATTACCTTTACGTCGCCGTCCTGCTTTACGGACTCTGTTTTCTCAGGCTGACTCTGTTGCTCTTTAGGAAGTGTGGCAATGTAAATATCATATCCGCCTGCATTTCCTTTTCTGTCAGCAGAACTGAAAACAATTAACTTTCCGTCGGTCCAAGGGCTTCTCTCGTTGTACATTGTGTTTATATCTTCTGCAGGATGTTCAATGCTCTTTTTAGCAGGATCATAGCAGTACAGATCATATCCACCGATTGAATCGCTTCTGCTGGAATCAAACCATATCTTTCCGTCGGGTGCTACAGCTACAGACCATTCATCTGAAGAAGAGTTAACCTCGGAAACATTTACCGGAACGCTCCATTTGCCGTTGGTTTTTTTGCTCATCCATATATCTCTTCCACCAACAGACTTCTGATCTCCAAAGCTTCCTTTTGTGGTTACATAAGCGGTACTTTCTGTGCTGTCGACCCATATATCCCAGTCCTGAAGTGTAGTACAAAGTTCTGGGACAAGAGTTATATTTTCCCATATCTGCTTACTCTCGTTATACTCAGCTCTGAAAAAATCATAATCCCTTTCTGAGGAAATATATCTTCCAAAGTACATAACAAGCTTTCCGCCATTTCTCAAAACAAGAGGGCTTATTTCATTTTCAGCGGTATTTATATCTCCGGGTACCTTCTGCGGTGCTGTCCACTGATTTGATTCAAGCCTGGAAAAAAATATGTCGTAGTTGGGACCGGCATAGTAGATCGTATTCTCAAAAAAACACGGCATCCTTTCCATTCCGCTTGAGTTAAAAGACGGCATCAGTACATCAATACCGAAAAACAGTACTGCCTGGGCTATAACCATAAGTACCATAAAAAATTTTCTCATATTCAACCTCCCCAAAAAAATTATGTACAATAAAGATAGTAATAAATATTACATATAAAAACAAATAGATTTTGG
>JAKJGQ010000008.1 GCA_022704305.1 Thermotogae bacterium
GACAGTTCGGTCCCTATCTGCTGTGGGTGAAGGAAGCTTGAAGGGAGTCGCTTCTAGTACGAGAGGACCGAAGTGAGTGTACCTCTGGTGAACCAGCTGTCAGGCCAATGGCAGGAGCTGGGTAGCTAAGTACGTAACAGATAACCGCTGAAAGCATCTAAGCGGGAAACTGACCCTAAGATGGAGCTTCCCATTCGTAAGAAGTAAGGGTTGTTCGAGACTAGGACGTTGATAGGTCGCAGGTGTAAGTGCAGCGATGCATTGAGCCGAGCGATACTAATAGCCCGAGGCTTTGGACTTGTTTTCTCCTATGTAGTATTGAGTGAACTTTTAGGGGTGAGGATACCGTGTCGGGATACACCCAGTTCCATCCCGAACCTGGCCGTTAAGCCGTCACGGGCCCATGGTAGTACGTTGGCAACTTCGTGCGAGAGTAGGTATCGCCCCTTCACTTTTCCCCAGTCTGAAAAAGACTGGGGTTTCCTTTTTTTATTCCGTTTTTTCGTGTTTTGGTTCTTAATAAAAAATCAACCTGGATTTTTTATTATTCCAGGTTGAAAAATATTTACTTCAGTAATCATTGTCAGATTTTTTTTCGCCAGTTTTATAAAATTTCTTTCTAAGAGCAATTTCTGTAAAAGGTATAACCAAAAGCAGTACGGCTATTTGGACATATATCATCGCAAACATAAGCTTCTGGTAAATACTTATGGGCTGAAGCGCAAAAGCAAGAATTATTGATACAGCAGCTGTTATAAATCCACTTTTTATCCAAAACCTTCCTGAGTACTCATTAGCAAACTTCCAAGTATCCAGGTTTTTAGTCGACATTGGAGACCTGTAACCGATGAGAGAATTGATTCCTTTCGGAGTCTTTTTTGATAGCATATATCCGAATCCAATCATTGTCAGCGAAATCAGTACAGTAAATATGAGGGATATAATAAGCATTTTATCCTCCACACATAAATAATATTATCTTTTGAATATTTCATCGGTTTTTGGACCATATGAGACAAACTCTACTTTGATTCCCAGATTTTTTTCTATGAATAAGAGATACTCTTCGAAAGTTTTATCTTTCAGGTCGTGCCAGCCTTTTAAATTAACATATACAGGTTTGGCAATAGAAAAATCTTTTGTAGAGTAGGGAATATCTTGGTTTTTATTATCGATTTCATAGTGGGTGCAGATCTTAACCTCGTCAAAGCCATTTAGAACATCTGCTTTTGTTAGTACAAGCTTGGTTATTTTAGATTTTAGTATAGCATAACGAAGAGATGGAAGATCAAGCCATCCTGTTCTTCTGGGCCGTCCTGTGGTAGCGCCGAACTCTAGTCCTTTTTCACGTAAGATGGTTCCTTTGTCAGAACTATCCTCTGTAGGAAAAGGTCCTTCGCCTACTCTGGTTGTATAAGCCTTTACAACGGCATAGACCTCATCAAGTTCTGTTACGCTCAGTCCAAAAGAGTTTACTCCGTGAGCAGTACATGTGCTTGAAGTGACAAACGGATAAGTGCCGCAGTCAATATCAAGCATGACCCCCTGTGCACCTTCAAAAAGTATTGACTGCGTATCAAGCATATGGTAGAGTTCAATACTGGTCATCAGATTTACTTTTAAAGACTTTATAAAATTAAATCCTTCCATGAGTTCGTCATAAACCTGCATATCGCTGGAAGTGATTGCTTGACCGTAAAGCTTTTTTTTCATTGAATATAGTTCCGAAAGCTTTATTTTAAGTCTGTTTATATCTAGAAGATCGTAGACTCTTAATCCTTCTCTGGATGTTTTATCAGTATAAGCAGGACCAATTCCACGTTTTGTTGTACCAACAGGTTCTGAGCGTTGACTTTCAAAGAATTCATCTTCCTGTTTGTTCCAAGGTAAAACTAAAGATGCTTGCAGATCAAGGTAAAATCGTGCAGAAATACCCTGAAAATCCTTTTCCAGAGTTGACAGTTCTTTTCCCATCTGTACTAAGTCAATGACCATACCACTCCCAAGGTATCCTTTGGACTGTGTCTCCAAAGAAATAGATGGAAGAAGATGATTAACGTATTTTTTATCTTTAAAAAAGATTGTATGCCCGGCATTAGAACCTCCTGAAAACCGTGCAACCCAATCATAATTCTTCGAAAAGTAATTAACTATCTTTCCTTTTCCCTCATCGCCCCACTGGGCTCCTATGACTGCAATTTTCTTCATTTTCTCACCTCTGATGAATTTCATGAACAATAATATTATACATCAAAACCTCTATAAAGTGAAATTGACAAAGACAACTTATAGTGTTATAATATAGTATAACACAAGAACAATAATTTTTTTTAGATATAAATGATATAATATATATGAAAATTTTAAAAGTGTGAAAGGTAGGAAAAATATGAAAGTAAATATTCTTTCCTCTGCGGGGAAGTTTCCCGGACAGGGCGTTTATTCGGCGTACATGGACTGTGTTTATGTACTCAAATCTACAGGTAAGGTTGAAATTACTGAGAATGTTTGGAACAGTGATGCGGTGGTTCAGCATTCGCATACTCCTGACCCTAAGGTTTTTCTACAGACACTTTTCAACAGGAGGAAATCTTTAAATGTTGTAACAGCGCATGTGCTTCCTGATTCTATAAGGGGAAGTATAAGAAATTCATGGATTCTGGCACCTCTATTTGGAATATGGCTTAAATGGCTTTATAGTCTTAATGATGTTGTACTTGCTGTCAGTGAAGATGTTGCAGTTGAGCTTCAGAAAAAACTTAATATAAAAAAAGAGAAAATTTATGTTTTTCCAAATTTTGTCCGGGAAGATTTGTATCTAATTCCCGACGAAAAAATTAAAAGTGAAAAAGTAAGACTGAGAAAGGAGTTGGGCTTTAAAGATGAAGATTTTATAATAATCGGTGCAGGACAGGTTCAGCCGCGAAAAGGAATAAAAGATTTTGTAGAGGTAGCTGAAAAACTTCCACAGTTTAAATTTGTATGGGTTGGAGGAAATCCTTTTAAAGATTATACAGAGGGTTATCATGAGATGAAAAAGATAACCGAAAATCATCCTGAAAATGTTTTTTTTACGGGTACAGTTTCCAGGGAAAAGGTACGAGATTACTATATGTTGTCAGATATAATGTTTTTGCCTTCTTATCAGGAGACTTTTGGTCTGGTAATTGTTGAAGCTGCAGGGAGCGGACTGCCTTTGTTACTTAGAGATATTCAAGTGTATACTACAATATTTGATGATTGTTATCTTAAGGCATCTGACAATGAGAAGTTTGTAGATTATATCAACAGGCTGAGCAAGGATAAAGATTTGTATTGCGAAATGTCTTGCAAAGCCAGGAAATTATTTGAAAAGTATAGCAGTTCAAGGGCAGGTATAAATCTTTTGAATATATACTCTAAGTACTACTATAAAAAATTTGGAAAGAAACTGTTTTGAGGTGAGTAAAAATTAAAAACAAAAAAAATATTTTTAATTTCATTTTTGCTGTTATAATGGGTCTTCTGGTGATATTGCTTATAGGCAAGATTACTGATACAAATGTTCTTGAAGAAATTTTTAAAATAAGTCCGCTTATGATGTTTTTCGGATTCCTGATATTCTGTACAGGGTATGTGGTAGACAGTATAAGAACTATAATTGTATTGAAGGTTTTAGGATACAAAATAAATTTTTTTGATGCTTTTTATAATAATGTCATAGGGTGTTTTTTCTCAAATATAACTCCTTTCGCCGCCGGAGGACAACCGCTTCAGGTTTATCATCTTTCTTCCCTGGGGGTTCCTTCTGAGAAAGGTACAAATTTTGTTATGTCAAGATTTTTGGAAAGTATGGTGACTAATCTTGTAGTATCCTTTATTTTTTATAAGCCTGTTATTTCTGTTTTACAGGGTAAAGGTGTTACTTCAAAGCTTATAACAGTAGGATTGGTGCTTTCGGTTAGTATTGCTGTGTTTTTCTTTGTGCTTTTCCTTAATTCGAATATCATTGCAAAGTTTGTAAACTTTCTTGAAAAATCAAAAATTCTTAAGAAAAGGGATCTCAGTGGAAAAATATTCAAATGGAGCGAAGAGCTTAACGGGAGTATCACGTTCTTATGGAAGGAAAAAATTTATGTCATGGTTCTGGATTTTCTGCTTGGGCTTGCTACACTTGTAATCCAGGCAGGAGTATTGTTTTTTTTCATAGTGATGCTTACTAAGGTAATGTATACTTTTAATACATTTATGAATATATTTGGCGGGATGACTCTTTTAAATATGGTTGTATATTATATTCCCACTCCAGGCGCAAGCGGAGGCACCGAGCTTTTCTATCACTGGTTTGTTGGGGATATCGTGAAAGATTCAGCCATGAGTCTTCAGGCAGTATTTGCATGGAGGTGGAGTACATACTATCTGCAAATATTTTTCGGTATGGGAACAATAGTGTTTTACAAACTACTCAGAAAAAGGAAATCATAAAATGAATATAGGTATGTTTTCAGATACATATTATCCGCAAAGAAATGGGGTTGCGACTTCATTAAAACTTTATAAAACAGAGCTTGAACGTATGGGCCATAATGTCTATCTTTTTATTCCTAAACTATCCAAAAATGTAGTAAAGGAAGAAAAAACTTATCAGTTTCCGGCAATAAAATTTGCGTTTGAAAAAGATCAGAGATTAGCAATTCCTATAAAGCTTGATGTTCTCAGGGAAAATAAGTTAAGCCTGGACATAATTCATACCCATACTCCTTTTTCTGTAGGGATAAAGGGTATGTTTACAGCTCATGATTTCAATATTCCCTGTATAGGTACACATCATACTATGTATGAACATTACAGGCACTATCTTCCAGTATTTATACGTCCAAGTCTAAAACAGACTCAAAAGGGTATAAAATACTGGTGTGAAAAGTTGAATAAGGTCATTGCCCCTACGGAAAATATAAGAAAAGTGCTTGAAAGCTATGGCGTTCCAAATGAGCACATAGTTACTGTTCCAACCGGAATAGATACTTATTCTTTTCGTGATGCTGTAAAATGGGATATACACAAAGAGCTAAGCATACCTTCAGAGAATAAAGTGTTGCTCTTTGTAGGAAGACTTGCAAAAGAAAAAAACATAGATTTTTTAATTAAAGTATTTCGAAAAGTTCATTCTGAGATTTATAAGTCAACCTTTGTCATAATCGGCGGAGGGAATGAAACTGAAACTCTCAGACAGCTGGCTTTTGATTTAGGATTGGAAAAGGATGTAGTATTTACTGGTTCTATGTCAAGAGACAAGGTTATTGACGCATACAAAGGCTCTGATGTCTTTGTTTTTGCATCTTATACCGAGACACAGGGTCTTGTGGTTCTTGAATCCATGGCTGCCGGTACGCCAGTAGTTGCGCTAGGAAAGATGGGGGTTTACGATATACTTTCAAACAATGAAAGCGGCGGTATCATGTTGGAAGATCTAAATGAAGATGATTTTACAGACAGTATTCTTAAGATACTAAAAGATGAAAAAATAAAGGATTCATTAGAGCAAAGATGTATTAAATTTGTGGATGATTATTACTCAATTGCTTCAACAGCAAAACAGATATCAATGGTTTATTCCGAATTAATTGAGAAAAAAGAAAAAATAATCGGCTGATAAGGAGAAAATCATGAATATAGCGATGTTTTCAGATACATATGTTCCTCAGAAAAACGGTGTCGCAACTGCTCTTAAACTTTATAAGGAATCTATGCAGAAGATGGGACACAGAGTATATATGTTTGTTCCAAAACTTGGTATTGATTCAAAGAGACATGAAGATGATGTTTTTGAGTTTCCAGCATTTAAATTTACCGCTGAAAAGGATCATCGCATAGCTCTTCCCATTTCTACTGACATATTTAAAGCCAACAAGCTAGATTTGGATGTTATTCATTCACACAGCCCTTTTTCAATGGGAATAGCAGCCGATCTTGTGGCCAAAGCTCTTGATTTGCCTTATGTTGGAACTCATCACACCATGTATGAATACTATAGGCATTATGTTCCTTTTATATTCAGACCTTCTCTTAAGCAGGCTCAAAAGCTTATAAGAAATTGGTGTATCAAACTTGATAAGGTTATTGCACCAACAAAGGATATAAAAGATGTTCTGGTGCAGTACGGCGTTCCCGCAGAACATATAGCGGTTATTCCGACCGGTATTGATACCTATTCTTTTGACGGACCGGTTTTATGGGATATACGAAAAGAGTATTCAATTGGGGAGGAAGAAAAAATTCTCCTCTTTGTAGGAAGACTTGCCGAAGAAAAAAATATTGTCTTTCTTATAAAAATGTTCAGCAAGCTTATAAAACAAACTGATCAGAAGTATAAGTTCGTCATCGTTGGCGATGGACCGGAAAGGGAGAAACTCGAAGAACTTTCCATAGAGCTTGATCTTCATGATAGTATAATATTTACCGGTGGACAACCTAGGGAAAAGGTTATAGATGCTTATAAGCAATCTGATCTCTTTGTTTTTGCATCTTATACTGAAACACAGGGATTGGTTGTTCTGGAAGCTATGGCTGCTTGTACTCCGGTTGTAGCGCTTGGGAAAATGGGAGTAAGAGATCTTCTTTCGCAGAAAGATGCAGGCGGGATAATGATTGATGAACTCAATGAGAATGAGTTCATTGATAGTATTATTAAGCTTACGCAAAACAAAGAATTATATGAGAAGTATTCTGAAAAGGCCTGCAATTTTGTCAGAAACAATTACTCAATTAACGTTACTGGTCAGAAGATAGTAGAGGTTTACAGCCAGGCTATTAGAGGGATCAACTGATGAAGAAAAGTTTAATAAGCATACTTGTTTTTCTTTTTTTGCAAATGTCTTTATTTGCAGAAGGTCTGGACGGTATACAGTATCGGGATGATACTGACAATAAGATTTCTATATATACCTTAAAGATCCAGAATGCTGATCAGAATCTTCAGATTCATTATTTTTCAGATTACGAGTATTATACGGTTACTAACGCACAATCTGAAACAGTAAGTATGAATTTCAGAAACAGTATATATGATTCTGAGTATAATGCCGTAAGGAAATCAGATATAATAAGTATTTCGGGGAAGATAAACGGTAAAATAGCAGATAAAGAGATAAAAATAGACAGTGGCTCATGGTATCAGGCTGCCGAATATTTGCTTATGAATTTTGTGTTATCTGGAGAAAAGAGTTGTAAGTACTGGCTTGTTTCTCCGGCCGATCTTAAAGCTACCAAGTTTGTAGCATATAATGAAGGGATTGAAACTATTACACTAAATAAATCAAAAGTTCAGGCATATAGAGTAAGAGTTACTCTGGACAATTGGATGTCGGTTTTTTGGAGTGTAAATTATTGGTTTAGAGCTTCCGATGGCCTTTATATAAAATTTGAAGGTGCTAGAGGTGCCCCTGGAACTCCTAAAACATTAGTTGAAATAATTGGAGAACAGGAAATATGATTCATACTCTTCCGTCATTATTCGGTCATTTTCCGATATCAGGTTTCTCAGAGATACCTGTAGACAGTCTTGCGTATATAGGAGATGCTGTTATAGCTTTGAGATACAAGCTTTATATACTAAAGGACGGAAGGATCAAAACTAATACACTGAATAATGCTTCCAAAAAATATCTGACTGCACAGGCGCATTCATTTTTTATAGACAGACTTAATGAAAAAAAAATTTTTGATGAAATAGAAGAAGGCATTTTTAAGCGGGGCTATAATTCCAAAGGTGCCAAGAAAAGAGGAAATGATGAAGAGTACAGAAAATCTACAGGTCTTGAGGCCGTTATCGGATATCTGTACCTAAGCGATAATTACAAGAGACTTGAAGAAATTTTTGAGGTGATAGAGACATGTACATATATGGGAGAAATGTAATAAAAGAAATAATTTCTGTAAGATATTCTGTTAAACAGGTATATGTAAGCAATTCCAAAAATACAGATAAAGAACTTGCCAGTATTGTCCAGAAAGCAAAGTCGAATGGTTATTCTGTTTCGTATGTATCAGATGATAATCTTAAAAATCTTGTAAATTATGATAAGCATCAGGGAGTTGTAATAGATATTGGAAAAGATTATGAATATTATGACACAGATTATCTTGAGAAAAAAAAGGAAAATGCTTTTATCGTGATGCTTGATCAGATACAGGATCCGCAAAACTTTGGGGCAATAATCAGATCAGCTGTGGCATGTGGTGCCGATGCTATTGTTATTCCCAAAGATAACTCATGTGAAGTAACTGCTGCCGTTATAAAAGTTTCTGCAGGACAGATATTTAAAATTCCAATCATAAGAGTGGTTAATCTTTCCCGTACTGTAGAGTACCTGAAAGAAAAAAATTATTGGATATTTGCTGCTGATATGAACGGAAAAAACTACTATGATAACGATTTTAAAGGAAATATATGTCTCATCTTAGGAAATGAAGGTTCTGGTATAAGAGAAAAACTAAGGGAAAAAGCTGATTTTATTGTATCTATTCCTATGTATAACAGTGTAGAATCGTTAAATGTATCGGTAAGTGCCGGGATAATAATGTTTGAGGCTGCAAAGCAGCGTCATGGCATATGAAAAGTATAATACACGAGCTTGCACAGGAAGTAGTTGTTAAGATTGCTGCCGGCGAAGTGATAACTGGTACTTTTGCAGTTATGAAAGAACTGCTTGAAAATTCTGCAGATGCTCATGCCGATGACATAAAAGCTGAGATAAAGAACGGCGGCAAATCCCTTATAAAGCTTTCTGATAATGGCTGTGGGATGAGTCTTGAGGATATTTATAAGTCTGTAAAGCCTCACGCTACAAGCAAGATTTCTTCAGCGGAGGATCTCTATAAAATACAGACATTCGGTTTCAGAGGAGAGGCACTTTCTTCAATATGTCAGGTTTCAAGAATGAGTATAAGTTCAAGACCTTTGCAAGAAGAAGTAGGCCATAAAGTAATCTTTATTGCTGGAAAAGTTGTTTCTGAATCTGTTGTAAATATGAATCCAGGAACTGTTATTGAGATTGAGGATATATTTTTTAATATTCCTGCCAGAAGGAAATTTTTAAAGAGTGATTCTGCAGAAGGGCGTATGACTACAGAAATAATTGAAAAATTTATTCTTTCAAATATGGTTTCTCTTTCGTATGTGCGTGATGGAAAGAGTATTTACGAGGTAAGAAAAGATGATGACCTTCAAACAAGACTTAGAAAGGTTTTTCCAGAGCTGAAAGCTGATGATATTATTTTTTTTGAAGAAGAAGGACAGTGGATCAAGGCTCATGGCTACATTACCAAACCAATAATAGCAAGGCTTAATAGAACAGGACAGATTTTTTTTGTAAATAACAGATATGTGAGATCTGCCGAACTATTCTCTGTTTTTGAAGGAGCTTATTCGGGTATGCTTCAAACAGGAAAACATCCGTATTGTGCTGTTTTTATTGACGTACTTCCTCAGGAAGTAGATGTAAATGTTCATCCGCAGAAACTAGAAGTAAAGTTTTCTGATCAGGCAAGTGTTAATAAGCTCCTGATAAAAGCGCTTAAAAGTGCGCTAGAGCATAAAGTGAAGTTTACCCTGAATCTTATAAAAGAAGATGTTCAGCCTTATATTCAGATTCAGAAACAGGAAAATGATTCTTCAGCAAATGTTTTAAAAACATCTGCCCCAGTAACCAATCATGAGCCAATGCGGACACAAGAGAGGTTTTTTCAAAGGTCTTATGATAAGCTATCGGAAAGTAATACGTATGTAAGTAAAAATCAATCAGATATTATTCTTGCTCAGGCTTCAAAAACTCCAGAGTATGAACCAGAATATTCGCCCAAAATAATTGGATTCCTTTCAGAAAGATACATAATAAGCGAAGAAAATGGAAAAATGATTCTTACAGATTTTCATGCCGCACATGAAAGAATTTTATACGAAGAATTTAAAAAAGATTTTTTTGAGAAGGGAAGCATTTCCTGTCAGTATCTTATACTTCCCGAACAGATAGAACTTGACAAAACTTCCCTGGAGTATCTTGCAGAAAATGCAGCAAAAATAAAGAATTTTGGTATTGACTTGGATATACATGAAGATGGAAAGCTTTTAGTAAAAGCTCTTCCGCATTCGTTGGAAAAAAGAGATATTCAGGGACTTTTGGGAGAAGTGGTGGCTATTTTGCGCCTTCATGGAATTGAACCTATAGAGAAGATATTTGAAGATATTCTGGCGACAATGGCTTGTAGGGCTGCGGTAAAGACGAACGATGATTTCGTCGGGGCACAGACTCTTTTGGAGCAGGTACATAAAAGAGGGCTTAAGACATGTCCTCATGGAAGACCAATTAGCATGGAACTGGAAGTAAAAAAGATCGATTCCTATTTTGGAAGATAACTTTCTTAAAATAACGCGCACCTCTTATGAGGTACGCGTTATTTTATAAACTTAAGAGTACTTTCTTCAATTTTATTATCAGAAGCTATTTTTGAATATATCTTGGCAGAGTTTCTCATATAGAGCACATTGTTGTTATAATCTGTTTGCAGCAGACCAAACCGCATGCTGTTTCCCTCAACCCATTCAAAATTATCCATAAGTGACCAATACATATACCCCATCACGTTTGCCCCTTCTTTCATGGCCTGGTTTATCGAATAAAGGGCACTGACAATATATGCTGTCCTGTACCTGTCCTCTGAATCAGCTATTCCGTTTTCAGTTATCATGAGCGGCTTATGATAACGCTTACTGAATCTGTCAACTACTTCATAAAGACCCTGGGGATAGTAGTGCCAGCCGATATCTGTTTTCATTCCTTCTTTAGTTTTAGTTTCAATATTTTTCTTATTAATATGTATAAATCTTTTAGTATAGTAATTTATGCCTATAAAATCAAAATCAGAAGAAAAGGAGTACTTTTCGTTTTTACCAAAAGGTTTTGCAAACTTGCCATCAAGTATAGAATCAATGAAAGCATGGTCAAAGTATCTCTGGATAGTCCTACTAGCTATAATATCAATAGGGGAAAAAGAAAGATATGGGCGGTAAACAGCAGTATGCTTGGCAACAGATATTTTGGCATTAGGATTTATTTTTTTAATTATTTTGTAAGCTTCATCATAAGCCACAAGAAGATTTCTGACAACTGCCATCCCGGCATTCCAGTCTTTTTTCCCTGGGGGCCAAGAACCATCAATATAAGAGGTGAAAGCATATACTATAGGTTCGTTTATAACAGTATAATACTGTACCTTTTCTTTAAAAGCAGAAACCATTTTTTCAACAAATTTTAGGAAAAAACTTATGTTTTCAGGTTTTTCAAATGCACCTTTGTTATAAAACCACAAGGGGTTCACAAAATGGTGCAAAGTTACCACAGGTTCTATTCTTTTTGAAAGAAGTATATCAACTATTTTACAGTACCTCTGTAAATGATTCTCGCAAAAAGAATTCTCGTCAGGCTGTATTTTTGCCCATTCAACTGAAAATCTGTAGGCGTTGAGGTTCAGATCGGAAAGAAAAGTTATATCTCTTTCATAATACTTCTCCGACTGACAGCCCGGATCAGAAGAAGAGTTATCTTTTATCTTTCCTTTTTTTTCCCATTCATACCAATCACTGTTGTAATTAGCCCCTTCTATTTGATGAGATGCTGTTGCAGCTCCCCATAAAAACCCTTCTGGGAAGTGTACTGTAGCGGACATTCCAATCCCCCCTAATTCTCTATGAAACTCCCCAATATAATTTTATTATACTACATTTATCAAAAATTTAATAATCAAAAGTATAAGAACAATTTTTTATTTTTTCCGTACAAGTTTTATGACAAGTTCATTGTTTTCTGCTTTTACCTCAGCAGAGTCTATCATCAAACCTATAAGGTTAAGTTCATTTTCTTCACTGTTGGTTCCTGCAAGATTCCAGTAGTAGTCGCTTATTTCTTCGTGCCTTCCTGGTGTAAGAAGTTTTTTTAATTCTGCAATATTTTCGGAGTTAATATGTGAGCATGCAGATCTTATAGTAATTTCGAATCCTAAAATATTCTCTTTTAATTCAAGGGTAAGAGCATGGGAGCATCTTAAAAACATGTAATTGAGGAGTTCGTTGGCTATTCGCAGTACTTTAATACGCTCAGTGTTCATCTTTTCCCCTCCTTTCAAAAGCTTGTATTATAGGAAGCAAAAAGGCAGCAACTAATCCGCCGGAAAAACCGTTATTATATAAGTTCATTCCTCCATGTAGGTATCCGAGATTTGTAACCAGTGATGAATGAAGAAAACCTGCTATAATTCCCCAAAAGATGCCGAATTCGCCTGCGATAGGGGCCAGAGTAGTTCCGAACAAAGCTGCGAGTACCATATTGGGATCATGAATATCATACATATTGGTGATACTTCCAAGAAAGACGCCTAAAAATATGGGAATTATATTGCGCAGATGTTTTCCAAAAGCACCAAAACCTACTATTGTAAATATTCCTCCTATAGTCGGACCATTTAGGGCGGCACCCGTAAGGAGAACGTATGAAGTAGCAGCTAATCCAACAG
The DNA here is from genome assembly GCA_022704305.1 of Thermotogae bacterium. Taxonomy (GTDB): domain Bacteria; phylum Thermotogota; class Thermotogae; order Petrotogales; family Petrotogaceae; genus UBA5851. The sequence continues at coordinate 12,547 of JAKJGQ010000008.1, forward strand.
ATCCCATATTTATAAGTGTTTTTTCCATTCCTTCAAGTAGAACAAAGTCAGTTACAAGTCTGCCGGAATAAGTTGATATTTTTTTTACTCCGGAGAAAGAATTTTTATTGTATCTGTAACCCATGTATATCATTACTAAAAACAACACATAAAGATAGATTCCTAATAGAACATTATTTCCGCTGGACCAGAGTATTCTTGGTTCGAAAGAATATCCGTATGCACGTAGAATAGATACTAAAAAGGTTGCTATTATGCCAGCGGTGAATCCGACGTTGTATAGATTATATCCACGATGGAAGGAAAGAAAGTACGAAGAAAGCGGAGGCAACAAAAAACCTAGAAAGGTAGATGTGATGAAAGCAAGAATAAGATTTAAAAAGGATGGAAGTGCATCACTAAAAATTATCTGGGTTATTATCGGAGAAAGACTTGTACCAAAAAATGCAATATAAACATATTTTCTGAATGATTCTTTTCTAATTTTTGAATATATAAAAACTCCTATTATTACAAACCATACATTGAAAATATTTTTTCCAAATAATGAAAAGCCGCTTAAGGTCCATAAACTGGCAATAGAAACTCCTGTTATCTCGACTTTAGCTTTTTTAAGAATCATTATTGCAGCCATGGTGACTATTCCACAGTTCAAAAAAGCAGCACCAATACCTGACAGTTTTATGTAATCTACTATAAGGAAATCAGGTTCTGTAATTATTCTGAAGATATCATCAAAAAATGTCTCATAGTTGGAAAATAAGAGACCGAAGATAATAAATGAAAAGGCGTATGTTTTGAGGATGAAAAATCTTTTTTCATTGTCGATGTAAGTTTCGTCTGCCATAAACACCTCCAAATTAAAGTTACTTTTTTCACAATTGTAACCAAAACTTAAAAAATACATTAATTTTCACATAACAGTAGACAGAAAACTATATTTAAACAGAAACTGGCGTGCCTGGCCGGAATTGAACCGGCAATCTTTGGATCCGCAGTCCAATGCTCTATCCAATTGAGCCACAGGCACGGACATATAAAAAATGGCGGAGAGAGAGGGATTCGGACCCTCGGTAGGAAACTCCTACACTTGCTTAGCAGGCAAGCGCCTTCGACCTCTCGGCCATCTCTCCGTCTGTTCAACACTTGAATATTATAACATCAAAGGTAGTTATTGTCAAGACTCAGGAAATCTTTCAGTCTAAAATACTCGTAGGATTATAGCCATTAAGTTTCTCAATGGCAAAGTCTACAATTTTATCAATATCGTCTATGCTAAGCATAAAACCTTGCTTTTCATTTCTTAGTTTAATTTCTACTTTTCCTTCTTTTACTCCTTTCCCTGCTATAATCTTAAGAGGAATTCCTATAAGGTCAATATCTTTAAATTTGAAACCTGGAGATTCTGTTCTATCGTCTAGTATGACATCTATGTTTTTTTCAAGCAGTGCACTGTAAATTTTTTCTGCTGTCTGTACCATGGCTGTATCGCTCATTGATACAGGAACAACAGCTATCTTATACGGTGCTATACTTACAGGCCATAAAATACCGTTTTCATCATGCAGCTGTTCTACAACAGCACCCATAGTTCTTGAAATTCCCCAACCATAACATCCCATTATGTAGGGATGGGGATTTCCTGTTTCATCAGTGTAATAGGCTTGCATGCTTGAGGAATACTTTGTTCCCAGTTTGAAAACCTGACCCACTTCAATACCGCGTGCCTGTTTGAGAGGTTTCTTACAATGAGGACAATTTTCTCCGGCTTTAACTACACGTAGATCGCTATACTTGCCGACAGTGAAGTCTCTTCCGATATTAGCGTTGATAAAGTGCTTATCTTTTTCCATTCCTCCGACTACAAAATTCATGAGAGGTTTAACCGAATCATCTGCTATTATCTGTGGGCCTTTTAAGCCAACAGGTCCGATAAAACCTATTTCCACGCCAAAAGTATTTTTGATATCCATAGGATCACCCATATCTATAGTCTGATCCTGAAAAACGGCTCGTACTTTCGAGAGATTGATTTCATAATCCCCTCTTATAAGAGCAAGAACCCAGCCATTTCGGCCTTTAAGCAAAAGCGATTTTACAATTTTTTCAAGCGGGACGTTAAGAAAATGAGCAACCTGCTCAATGGTCTTAACATTTGGGGTATCCTTAAGCTCGATGCTTTTCTTTTCTTCGTTTTGTGAAGAAAATTCTGTAATTGCAGTAGCTTTTTCATCGGTTGCGGAGTATCCACACTCGTCGCAATAAAAAATAGTGCTTTCACCAGTCTTGGCAAGAACCTGAAATTCATGTGAGCCGCTGCCTCCAATTGCACCAGAATCGGCTTCAACTATGGAGTAAGCAGCTCCAAGTCTTTTTACTATTCTTTCGTAAGCAGAATAAAAATCTTTATATGACTCATCAAGAGACTCCTGAGAAGTATGAAAGGAGTAAGCATCTTTCATGATAAACTCTCTTGCTCTGAGCACTCCGAATCTCGGTCTTATTTCGTCCCTATATTTATTGGCAATTTGATAAAGACTTATTGGAAGCTGTTTATACGAGCGCAATTCGTTTTTTACTATATAGGTTATCATCTCTTCGTGGGTTGGACCCAAGGTAAAGTCCCTGTTATGCCTGTCATTAAGTTTCATCATTTCAGGTCCGTAATCGTCCCATCTGCCCGTAGTTTTCCAAAGTTCAGCAGGCTGTATTATAGGCATCATAGTTTCCTGGCACTGTATGCTTTCCATTTCCTGTCTGACGATCTCCTCAATCTTCTTAATTACTCTAAAACCCAAGGGTAAATAAGTATACACCCCGGCGGCTACCTTACGTATAAAACCTCCCCGTATAAGAAGTTCGAGGCTTTTTATATCCGCATCTGCAGGAGCCTCTTTAAGTGTAGGTGCATATAGTTTGGAAAATCTCAAATTGCTCACTCCCTTAACATTTATTTTTACAATTATACCATAAGGGTATACACTTTATGGTATAATTGTTTTAAAGAATTATAGCTTAAAAAGTTTATGGAGGTGAATCACAGTGGTTAAGAAATTCTATGTTACCACTCCGATTTATTATGTAAATTCTGAACCGCATATTGGATCTTCCTATACTACAATAGTGGCGGATATAATTGCCAGATACAAAAGAATGATGGGGTTTGACGTTTTTTTTCTGACGGGAACAGATGAGCATGGTCAGAAAGTTATGCAGGCGGCAAAAGAAAGCGGAGTAACTCCAAAAGAGCATGTGGACAGGCTTTCAGCAAAATTTAGAGACCTATGGGAAAAGCTGGAGATCACTAATGATATGTTCATAAGAACAACCGATGATTTCCATGAAAGAACAGTTCAAGCATTCATTAAAAAAATGATGGACAACGGTGATATATACAAAGGAAAGTATGAGGGATGGTACTGTGTTCCAGATGAAACCTTCTGGACTGATGAAGATATAATATCAGAAAACGGTAAAAAGCTTTGTCCTCAATGTAAAAGAGAAGTAAAATGGGTTGAGGAAGAAAATTATTTTTTTAGACTATCAAAGTATAATGACAAACTTCTTAAGTATTATGAAGAACATCCGGAGTTCATGGAGCCGGACTTCAGAAGGAATGAGATGCTTCAGATAATACGTTCTGGGCTTAAGGACTTAAGTATAAGCAGAACCACTTTTGATTGGGGAATTCCTATGCCGGATGATCCCAAGCATGTTGTTTATGTCTGGGTTGATGCTCTTATAAATTATCTGAGTGCTCTTGGATATGCTGAAAATGATCAGAAATTTCATAATTACTGGCCTGCAGATCTTCACCTTATAGGAAAAGAAATAAACAGATTTCATTCAATAATATGGCCTGCAATGCTTATGTCGGCCGGATTAGAGCTTCCAACAAAGGTTTTTGCTCATGGATGGCTTACGGTAAATGGTGAAAAGATCTCTAAATCTCTTGGCAATGCCATAAGTCCTATTGAGCTTATGGATGTTTATGGTAGAGATCCTGTAAGATACTATCTTTTAAGGGATATTAATTTCGGAAGAGACGGTGATTTTTCAGAGGATAATCTGATAAGCCGTTTTAATGCTGACTTAGTCAATGACTTGAGTAATCTTGTACACAGAACCCTTTCTATGTGTGAAAAGTACTTTGATGGTGTAATACCTGTGTTTTCAGGCAAAGACGATAGTCCAGACAAGGATCTTTACTCAATAATACAGAGTAATGTAAAAAAGTATAAAGATAACATGGATCACTATCAATTTACCCAGGCTCTTGAATCGATATGGGAAATAATAAGATACGCAAACAAGTATATCGATCTTACCGAACCATGGAAACTGGATAAACAGGATAATGGGCGCGAAAGACTTTCCAAAGTTATTTACAATCTTATAGATTCGATAAGGATAGTTTCAGTTTTAATAAGTCCTGTTATGCCAGACACATCTGAACAGATTCTTAAAAAAATCGGATATGGCCAAGATCACCTTGCAGAAGAAAATTTTGAATTGCATAGACTTTCTTCTAATGTGAAAACAGATAAAGGGAATCCTGTGTTTATGAGAATTGATACAGCCCAATGGGAAAAAGTTATAAAAATAAAATCACCAGATATTAAACAGAACAGCTTTGCACCTTCAATTAAGAAAGATGAGACAGTTAACCAAGAAAAGAAAGACAACATTATTTCTCTGATTGAAATAGAAGACTTTAAAAAGGTAGACCTGAGAGTGGCACTTGTGAAAAGTGCTGAGAATATAATAAAGTCAGAAAAACTTTTGAAACTGTCATTGGATATGGGAGAACTCGGAATCCGGCAGGTAGTAGCCGGGATAGCAAAGTTTTATACTCCGCAGGAAATTACAGGAAAAAAAATTGTGGTGCTTTCAAATCTAAAACCTACGAAGCTTATGGGGATAGAGTCCTGTGGAATGCTTCTGGCAGCTAAAATAAACGATAAGCTTTCAGTGCTGATTGCGGATAGAGATCTAGAGCCGGGAGCAAAAATATCATAGAATTTATTTTGTACAGGAGGAATTTTTGTGTCAGAAAATGAAATGAATGAAAAAAACAATATTGATCCGCAGCATTTTGAGAATATAACAGAGAAAAGGTTTGTCGATGAAATGAAGAATTCATACCTGCTTTATTCGATGAGTGTTTTGATAAGCAGGGCCATTCCTGATGCAAGAGATGGTTTTAAGCCTGTTCAGAGGAGAATTCTTTATGGTATGAATGAACTTGGACTTAAACACAATACTTCGTACAAAAAATGTGCCCGTATTGTCGGTGAAGTAATGGGAAAGTATCATCCGCATGGAGATGGTTCTATATACGACGCCCTTGTACGTATGGCGCAGGACTTTTCAATGAGATATATGCTTGTTGACGGACAGGGAAATTTTGGTTCAATAGATCGGGATCCGGCAGCAGCCATGAGGTATACCGAGGCTAAAATGCAGAGTATGTCAGAGTATATGCTCAATGACCTTGATAAGGATACTGTAAATTTTGTAGATAATTTTGATGGTTCTCTAAGGGAGCCGGAGGTACTTCCAACTAAACTTCCGAATCTTCTTATGAACGGTGCAAGTGGAATCGCCGTAGGAATGGCTACCAATATACCGCCTCATAATCTGGGTGAATTGGTTAAGGGATTCAAGTATCTTATTGAAAATCCTGACTGTCAAACTTCAGAACTTATGCAGTTTATTAAGGGACCTGATTTTCCTACCGGCGGAATAATAGTTGACGCGGAAAACATTTTAAGTATGTATGAGACAGGCAGGGGGAAGTTTACAGTTAGAGGCAGATATGAGATAGCCGAAGATAAGAGCGGTCAGGCTATAGTTGTTACTGAGATTCCCTATAATGTCTCAAAAGTTGATATAATAGAACAGATAGTTGCTTATGCTGAAAGAATGAGAGATAATAAGCAGGATTCTGGTATAAGGGATATACGCGACGAATCTGACAGGCATGGTATGAGGCTTGTTATTGAGCTTAAAAGAAATGCGAATGTAAATAAGCTTACCAACGATCTCCTAAAACATACATCTCTGCAGACGACTTTTGCTGTTCAGATGAATGTTGTGTATAACAGAAAACCTGTGATGATGACTCTTAAAGAGATTATGAATACTTTTGTTGAGCACAGAGTCGATGTAGTCACACGTAGGACGCAGTATGAGCTTAACAAAGCCAGAAAAAGGGCTCATATAGTAGAGGGTCTTATAAAAGCGGTACAGGGAATAGATACTGTGATAGATGTCATAAGAAATTCCGAAAGTGATGAAGCTATAATAAGTAATCTTATGAGTATCATAGGTGTGACGGAAGAACAGGCAAAAGCTATTGCAGATCTTAAACTCAAGAGTTTGTCAAAGTTGGAAATCAATAAGTTCAGGCAGGAGCTTGAGCAGTTGAATATTGAGATTTCGCGTTGCATAAAAGTACTTCAAGACAGAAGTTCTCTTATGCAGATAATTGAAAGTGAATTTGATGAAGTTGACCAAAAGTTTGGAGATGAAAGAAAAACTGAGATAATATATGGAAAATCCGAATTAAAAAGTCCAGAGGAACTTATTGAAGATCAAGAAGTTGTGGTTGTCCTGACTCAGTGGGGATACATAAAGTCTATAAATTCAGTCGAATATAAGCTGCAAGGAAGGGGAGGTAAAGGCGCAAAAGCAATAAAGATAGGTGATAACGATACCATACTCCAGGTTATTCATACCAGAAGGCTTTCCAAACTGATGTTTATAACTTCTGCCGGCAAGGCATACCAAATACCAACGTATGAGATAGATATGAGTTCGAAAGATACAAAAGGTGTTCATATTGCTAACTATCTTTCCATGCAGGAAGGAGAGAAAATTAAGACTATTGTAAGTATATCCCTAGACGGAGATTATGATAAAGATGTGATGATATTTACCAAAAAGGGAAAAGTGAAAAAAACATCTCTGCGGGAGTTTGCAAATTCCAAACGTTCTGGAGTGAGAGCAGTTAGCCTTAATGAAGATGATGCAGTTGTAGATTCGATAATAGTTGAAAAAGAGGAAGGAAAAATTCTGACTGTAACAAAGCACGGTATGGCGATATGTTTTAACATATCAGATGTAAGACTCATGGGAAGAACTGCAATCGGAGTCAATGCAATGAAAATAAGAAAAGATGACGAAATTGTCAATGCAGTCCTGATAGAGGACAGCAAAAAGCTTCTTATAATGACTCAGAACGGATATGCCAAGAGAGAGAGCTTTGATGAGTACAGAATACAGATAAGGGGCGGTATCGGAGTAAAAACTCTGAAAAATATAAAGAAAATAGGTCCTATAGTTTCAGCGATAGCTGTTTCTGACGATAATCATCTGTTGGCATTTACGACCAACGGTAAAGCTATAAGATTTTCTGTCGATTCAATACCTGTTTTGAGCAGGGTGACACAGGGAGTAATTGCACTTAGGCTCGACGAGAACGATACTACCATGGGTTTGGCGATTGTAAAAGAAGAAGAAGAACTTTTAAAGGAGGAGTAGAATTGAAAACATTGACTAAAAGGCAGGAACAAATCCTGGAATTTATTAAGTCATATGTTTCAAAAAATGGTTATCCGCCTACCATAAGAGATATAAATCAGAATTTCTCAATGAAGAGTCCCAGAGCAGCTCATAAGCATCTTTTGGTACTGGAAAAAAAAGGCTATATAGAAAGAAACGGTGTGTCACGCGGAATAAAACTAACGGCTAAATCAGGAGATATATTTACAAAAGAAAAACTGGTTCCTATAGTTGGTAAAGTGGCTGCAGGAGAAGCGATAGAAGCGATTGAGAATGTTACCGATTTTATACCTTTACCTGCAAATTTTTTTACAGAATCAGCGGATTACTTTGGTCTGAGGGTGGAGGGTACCTCGATGATAGAAGCGCATATTGTTACTGATGACTACGTAATAATAAAAAAACAGGATTCTGCATCTGATGGCGATATAGTTGTAGCTCTCATAGACGATAACTATGCAACTTTGAAAAGATTTAAAGGTGGTACTGATATGATTCATCTTATTCCTGAAAACAAAAATATGGACATAATAGAAGTTGAACCCCAAAGGCTTAAGATTCAGGGGAAGATGGTTGGACTGATCCGAAAGCTCTGAACTGGAGGTTATCATGGAAATCATAACTAAGACGGTTGAAGACAGAAGTGTTGTTGTTCTTGATGGAGAACTTGAAATGAATAATGTATCGGAAGTAAAAAAACAGATTCTGGGATTTGATTTTAGGGAAATGATTATTGATTTTGAAAAAGTAACATATCTTGACAGCGCCGGAATAGGAATGCTTATAAGTCTGCATAAAACTGCCTTGTTAAAGGGAGGCCGTCTGGAGATTATAAATGTGGACAGCAAAATAAAAAAGTTGTTTGAGATGGTTGGCCTTACAAAGATTCTCAATATATCCTAAGGAGGGTTTTCTTTATGAAAGTTGCCATAGGCTCAGATCATGCAGGATATGATATGAAAGAGAATATAAAAAAATATCTGATATCGCAAAATGTCGAGGTTGTTGATTGCGGAACTCATTCTGACAGCAGTGTCGATTATCCTGACTATGCAAAGGCTGTCTGTACAAAAGTTTCGGATAAGGAAACAGCTTTAGGAATCTTGGTCTGTGGAACCGGGATAGGAATGTCTATAGCAGCCAATAAGATTCATGGAATCAGAGCTGCTTTATGCCTTTATCCCACAATGGCGGAACTTTCAAGAAAGCACAATAATGCCAATGTTCTTGTTTTGGGGGGACGCATAATGGGTACAGACATAGCAAGATGGACGGTTGATGCTTTTATCCGAACTTCTTTTGAAGGAGGAAGACATCAGAATAGGCTCGATAAAATAGAGCGTATGGAGGAGTAAAAAATGAAGATCGTTTATGATCCCAGGCATGTTTTTTACAGCCCCAAATCCGAGTTTGACAGGACCAGGATGGTAAATAATCCTGAAACACCCCAAAGAATAGAAGAAATAATAAAGGTTTTAAAATTTAAATATGGAAATTCATTTGTAAAACCTAAGGATTTTCCAAAGTCTTACATTTATCTTGTACATGATTCAAATTATATAAGTTGGCTTAAGAACAGATGTGATTCTCTCGAAGATATGCAGGAGTACTTTCCAAAGGTTTTTGGTTATGATAGGGTTTTTGATAACGGAACTCCTTTGATGAAAAATTCTTTCGAAATGGCTTGGATGGGTGTAAAATGTGCTCTTACAGGAGCTTATGAGCTTCTTAATGGTGGAGAGGATATTGTTTATGTCGGGACAAGACCTCCTGGCCATCATGCCGGCATAGATATGGGTGGCGGTTACTGCTATATGAACAATTCAGCTGTTGCTGCAAAGTTTCTTCAGATGAAATCTGGAGGTACTGTTGCGGTGCTTGACCTTGATTTTCATCATGGAAACGGAACTCAGGAAATCTTTTATGAAGACAGTTCTGTCCTTTATATCAGTCTCCATGCGGATCCTGCACAGCATTTTCCTTTCATAAGTGGATACGAATGGGAGATAGGTGGGGGTGAAGGGAAAGGTTATAATATAAATTTTCCCCTTGCTGCCGGAACTGATGGAAGAACTTATCTTAGAACACTTGAAAAAGCAGCGCAGGAGATACAGGATTATGATCCTTCGTATCTTATCGTATCGCTAGGAACAGATACCCATAAAGATGATCCCCTTGGTAATTTTATGTTGGGAGATTCCGACTTTTTTGAAATTGGAAAGATACTTTCAGAACTTGATATATTTAAACTTGTTATTCAGGAAGGCGGCTATAATCCTATTGCAAACGCATCTGCCGTTGATTCTTTTCTGGCAGGACTATTGATATAGTCTGAAAGGCTGATTTTTTTGAGAAGCATTTCATTTATCGGCAATGAAGGAAAAAAAATAGAAATAACTATAGGATACGGACAGTACAAAAAAACAATAAAGACACTTTCACAGAAGTATGGGACCTATACAGTAGCTGATTCCAAAATAAAAACCATGATGGAAAGCAAGTCTTTTATAAAGTATGTTCGTGGAGGCGAAGAAGCTAAGTTTATTGATAAATATCTTGAAGTTGCAGATAAAATTGTAAACAATGATATTTCAACACTTATTGGGATAGGTGGCGGAGCAGTTCTTGATTTATGTGGGTATACGGTAAATACAATAAATTGTAATGTTAAAAATCTGATACTTTATCCTACTACATTGAACTCCTTTATTCAGGCTAACATTAGCGGTTATTTTTTTCTTGATATGAATTATTCATATAATTATCTTAAAGTTAGAGGATATCCGGATATTATATATATTGATCCTGAATTTCTTTCAAAAATTTCCGGACATATTTTAAGAAAAATGTTTTTTTCAGGCTATTTTCTTGGCTTTCTTTTTGATAAAAATTACTGTAAGCTTTCCATGAAATATGCGCATAATTTTTCAGGTCTTGACGTAGAAGAATACATATATGAAAATCTTATATTTTTAACCTATCTTTATAGTTCTCAGGAAATTTTTCTGCCCGGATCGAATTTAATAAAGTATTTTTATAGTAAGCCTGGGGATTTTAAGAAAGAGTACACTGTTGTATTTTCAAATATCTTTCTTTTTTTAGCTTATATAAGTCTTTCAAATAGTTATATAAGCTATGAGCAGTATGTTTCAATCAAGAAAGATATGATTGAACTTGAACTTTATAATAAAAATATTATGCAGTATATTGCATTTGATAAGATCGGTTCGGTTATAGAAGAAGTAGTTCCACATTCCCAGAGTTCTTTCAGGAAAGTGCTTCTGCATAAAGAAGAGTTAAAAGAAGTTCTTTTGGAGTTTATGCAATCTAACAGGGGTGACTGAGTTGAAGAAAAAGTATAACAAATCTTTTATCTTTTTTGTTATAATCGTATTTATAGTACCCGTTCTAACTTTTATCCTCACAATTTATACCATATCTTTAAAAAACAAGATAAAGGATTTGAAACTTTCGATCAATGATCTTAGAAGTGAAGTTGTGCTGGATTCAATACAGTCTACACCGACAGAGAATATGCAGGGAGTGCCTTCTTATTCAATGACCGAGCCCAATGCTCCTAAGATAAACTACGAGCTAAAAGATGTAAATTATTACAATCTTTTGGCGGTTGCCAGTATGAGTATAGAAAGTCAGTCTGGCGGACATGCCAGAACCATTGATGAAAAAGAAGCATATCTACAGGCAGTTCAGGCATATAAAAAAGAAATACCTTTTATGATTTCAAAAAATGGTGATGAGTATGTTCTTTATAGCAAAGAATTTACCAACAATGATTTAAATAGTCTTTACTCCATACAACTTGCAACGTATTCCAATATTGAAGGAGCTTATGTTGCGTGTAATCTTTTAAGAAAAGAAGGAGTCGCCGCATATGTATATAAAGGATACTATGCTCAGTCAGGCAAAGAATACCATGCTCTGATGCTCGGCATTTTTACCTCTCGAAAAAGCGCCGATACAATTAATGCATCTCTTGATCTTGACAGTATCTACAAACTGATCGGGGTTGATGTAAAAGGCAGATATATAAGATTGATGGATTTTGAACCAAGGACATAAGTAATATGAAAAAGCTTTTTTTCACATTTTTAGCAGTATTTGCAGTAACTCTAATAGGTGTAATAGCGATAATAAATCAAACAGATAATGAGAAAGAAACTCAAGGAGTTTATCTTGTGGATATCTCATCAGCTGACATCAAAGAACTTATGAATATCCCATTCATAGGATACTCCAAAGCTTTGAATATAATTGAATACCGTGAACAACACGGGTTTTCATGCATAGATGACCTTAAAAATGTAACTGGAATAGGCGATAAAACTTTTGAAAAAATAAGGAATTATGTAACCATATCAACAAAAAAGTTTGAATACCGGCAGACTAAAGTAAAGATCAATTCTGATTCTATACAAAAACTTGAAGAACTTGAAGGAATTGGCGAAAAGACCGCAAATATTATTTTAGAGTACAGAAAGATAAAAACTATTGAAAATATGGACGAATTGAAAAAAATTACAGGTATGAGCGATAAACAAATAGAAAAAATAAGGGGGTATATAGAATTTTGAAGCAGATGCTGGTACATGTCTGTTGTGTGCCGGATCTTCTTGCAGCAAGTAAAATTTTGGCAAATGAAGATCTAAAGGTGTATGTGTATTTCTATAATCCCAATATCGATGACAGCAATGAGTACCTTCTGAGGAAAAGTCAGCTTAAAAAGATACCTTTGGAGTATGGATTTGAAGAAATTCAATCCCTGTACGATCCAAACCGTTATCTTACATTTGTTTCAGAAAATATAGCTGGTATGGACAGATGCCAAAAATGTATTTATATGAGACTAGAAAAAACATTTGAGACTGCCGCTGAAAATGGTTTTTTGCATGTTACTACGACACTTACTGCAAGTCCGAGGAAAGAGCAGGAGTTTATAAGGCGTATTGGAGAAGCTATGGCGGTAAGGTATAGAGTAGCCTTTGACTTTTATAATTTCCGCTCTGATAATGGTATTTCTTTTGGTGCAGATCTTTGCAGAAGATTTGGTATATATAGACAGACTTTTTGCGGTTGTTCTTTTTCAAAAAAAGAATCTGAAGAGCTTCATATTTTATCTCAAAAAAATAGATTCAAAGAACTTTCGGAGATTGTAGGAGAGTTGAAAGCAGAGAATCTTTTCAGATTCAACGGATCAGCTGAAATAAGAATTCCTTATGATATATGTCTTGAGGATATAAAAGAAGATCCTATGAAGATTTTAAAGAGTTTAAGGCCAAAAAGCATAGTTATTAATTCTTCTGAAGCTAAAGAGATAGGAATAACCAAAAGCGGTCGTATTAATATAGGAAATTGGCGTGCCAAATTCATAGTCGTTTGACTTACGGGGGGGCTTATGAGTCAGATAAGGGTGGAGATAGAGAGTAAAAGTAGTTATATTAAAGCCTTACGGCAGGTACTGAAGGAATTTCTAAGAGTTAATAATTATAATGAAGAAGATGAAATATTTATGTTCGAACTTGCACTAAATGAGGCAATAGCCAATGTTATAGAACATACATATAACTTTGAGGAAAATCATAGTATTAATGTTGAGTTTTCTATTGATGAGGAAAGAGTCTTTTGTATAAAAATAAGGGATTTCGGCAGAAAGGTTGATCCGCAGAAAATACAGCCCAGAGATCTTGAAGACTATAGGGACGGAGGTCTAGGAGTTTTTATAATTCAAAAGGTTTTCGGGAATATGAGATGGGATGATGTTCCAGAGGGGAACCTTTTATACTTATACAAAAAATTATAATCCGGGGGTTATCCAAATGGCCAAACTCAAACTGAAAGTATCCGGGGACAGCATGGTTGCTTCGGTCAGTCTACTTGATGATGGAGTATACTTAAAAGTTGATGATGTCCTTGCTTTTCTTCAGAGTAACGGGATTTCTTACGGAATAAGCATGGAAACAATACGAGAGCTTTGTGCTAATGTAAAGTTTAACTCAGAAATTCCTGTAGCTTACGGAAAAGGTCCCAAAGTTGGTGACGATGGAAAAGTTAATATTTTGGTCAGAAGGGAAAAAGTGAATTACGATACCGAAAAAAAGGTTGACTTGAGAGAAGTCTTAAATTTTTTAATTGTTGAAGCCAATGAGAAGTTAGCTCAGATACTCCCGCCTGCAAAAGGAGAAAACGGTAAGGATGTTTATGGTAAGGAGATAGAAGGGCTTATTGGAAAAGAAGCTAAGTGTACTGTGGGGAAAAATGCTTTTATCCAGGATGGATATATAATCGCAAAGGTTTCAGGTGAACTTGTTTTTAAACGTGAAGCAAATGACGCTTTGAATATTGATGTGTCGGAAGTAAAACGTATAGAAGGGGATATAGATTATAATATTGGTAATGTAAGATTTCCCGGTTCTCTTGTTATAAACGGGAATGTGAGGCCTGGATTTATAGTGGAAGCAGAACAGAGCATAGAGATAAAAGGCATAGTTGAGTCAGCCACAGTAATTGCTGGCGGTGAGATTACTGTTTCCGGAATAAAAGGAGCTGGAAAAGGGATTATAAGAGCTGACACCGTTAAAGCTGCATTCATAGAAAATGCTGAGGTGGAGGCAAAAAAGAATATTTATGTAAAACAGGCTATAATCAATTCTAAGGTAAAAGCAGGCGAAACTGTTGTTGTAATAGGAAAGAACGGAAGAATAATAGGAGGAAATATAATAGCCGGAAATAAGATAGAGGCAGATTTTCTTGGGAGTGAAATGACCGTTACCACAAATCTTGAGGTCGGAGTTCAGCCAGAGCTAAACGAGGAACTTACGATATTGAGCTCCCAGATAGCAATTGATCTTGAAAATTTAAGGAAACTTAGCCTTATACTTAAAGGTATGGTAAAGCTTCAGAATGAAGGCAGACTTGATCAGGAAAAGATAGAACAGTACAAGAGAAGTCTTCAGACAGCAAAAACTCTTAAAGACAATCTTGAGAGCAATGAAAAAAGACTGGAAGAAATTAAAAAAATAATTGAATCTTCTGAGAATGACGGTTTTATTCTTGCAAAAGAATGTGTCTATCCGGGAGCATCGATAACTATACATAAACGCAGATTTTTTCCTGACCGTGCGATGGTAAAGGTCATGTTCATGAGTATTGAAGATAAAATAGTTTTAAAAGGATATTCAAAAGATTAACGGAGGCAACTAATGAAAAAGCTTACAGTAGCGTTTTTTTTGGTATTTCTGACAGTTATAGCAGTCTTCGCTTCTTCTCTGGACAGATATGTTTTTGTCTTTGATGATGAAAAGCTTGTTTCAGATTCAAAAGAGCTCAGTGTGCTTGGTTTTTATCTTAAATACTGGAAAAGTGGTTATGAAGAGTATAAAAGTACTGCCAACACGATATTTTCAGAAAACATGGATCTTTTTTTCCCTGACGATACAGCTGTTTTAGATATTTTTTCAAGCATCAATCCGCAGGAGTTCTTATCCCCAGGCAAAAAGTTCAGATCAGCAAAAGAAACTTATCCTCAGTCCATAATCATCAATGCTTTTTTCATTGAGTTTTTATATTCAGACTGGGAGAGATCTGGAGAAATTCAGGTCGGTCAGGAAATAATAGATTCATGCAATAATCTTGAACAGCTTGCTGGAACCAATCCGCTTTCTTCTTTTTATAAAGCCAAGGTTCTGTGGAAGTCAAAAGTAATTGGAGATAGTTCTCAGGCAATTCAGATAATAAAAGATATATATACTGAGTATTCTGATAATATAAAAATTTTATATGAATATATTGTTATGAGCTATCAGAATGAAGATTATAAAAAGGCAACAGATCTATACGAAAACTACATAAAATTAGGTGAAAGTGCCGATGAGATACATCTCATTGCAGCAAAATCATACCTTAATTTAGAAAACAAAGATAAAGCCAGGGAGCTCGCATCAAGTATAACTAAAAGTTCGGGAAGAAAGAATATTTTAGCTTCTACATACGAACTTTTAGGAGATATTGCCCAGACTAATGTTCAAAAGATCAATTACTATAAGCTTTCTCTTGAGTATGATGAGAAAAACGGACTTATATGGAGTAAGCTGGGGGTTTCATATTTGCAGGAAGACAGAAAAGAAAATGCTCAGCTTGCAAGAGTCATACTCAATAAAGCACTTTCGTTATATCCCAATCAGCCTGAGATTAGAGCAGAACTTGATAATCTGCAGAGGGATATAAAGATTAAAGGAGTCATGGTTTACATTCTTCCGCTTCTGGGGATAGTAATTGGAGGTATAACGGTAATGATAGTACTGGAAAAACGCAAAAAAAACAAGGAGTATGAAGAAATGCTAAAAAAATAAGTGAGGTAGGCATTCATGCAGGAGATAAAATGTAGTATTCTGGATAAAGGTTTTGTGACTCTTATAGATATGATGGGTGACGATTTTTCAGCCGTTAAAGCAGCAAGGGTTTCATATGCAAAAGAGCAGTCTTCTGATATTGAAAGAGACAGAGCACTGATAGAGTATCTTATGAAAAATAAGCACGAATCACCTTTTGAACACATAACGCTTACTTTTCATGTGAAATGTCCTATTTTCGTTGCCAGGCAGTGGCTGAGACACCGAATAGGAAATTCTTACAATGAGATCAGCAGAAGGTATACTACCAAATACAGTGAGGAGTTTTACCTGCCTGACCACATAAGAGTACAAGACGAGGAAAACCGTCAAAGTTCATATATATGTGAGGATGATAACAAAAAAGAACAGGCTTTGTTGCTTATTGAAGAAAGTTATAAGAATGCATATGAAACATATCAGAAGCTTTTAAAATTGGGTATTGCAAGAGAAATGGCCAGAATAGTCCTTCCTGTGGGAGAGTATACTCAGTTTTATTGGACATCGAATATAAGATCGATTATGCATTTTTTAAATCTGAGGGCAGATGGGCATGCACAGTATGAAATCCAGCTGTATGCAAAGGCTATAGCGGAAATTTTTAATAAGGTATGTCCTCTTTCTTATACCGCCTTCTTAAAGTATTCCTATACAGGTAATATTCTCAAGGAGGTTTAGCCGATCTTGAAAATACTTCAGATATTGAAACTACTTAATGCGGAAGCTGTCTTTATGCCTCCGGGTTCTGATGAGTATGAGATAGAGTATTCCGGTGCTGCAGATCTTATGAGTGATTTTCTTGCTTTTTCAAGAGAACATATGCTTCTTATAACCGGACTTACGAGTCCACAAACCATAACTACCGCTGCAGTGATAGGTGCAAACGGGGTTATTTTTGTGCGTGGAAAGGAAATACCCCCTGAAGTTTTAAAAACCGCTCAAGAGCTTGATATTCCTATTCTCAAGACAAGTATTTCAATGTATATTGCATGCGCTATTTTGTATAAAAACGGCATTAAAGATGCTATGGGAACAGACAGGTTTTTGGATAATGGGGATACTTTATAATGCAAAATGATGTTGAAAAATTAGTTGAAATGCTTTCAAAGGTATTTTCGAACACAAAAATTAAAGAAATAATGACAAGGCCTCCTATAGTTGTTACTCAGGAGACCAAGATTAAGTATGTTAAGGATATAATGCGTATAAAAGGGATCTCAGGAATGCCTGTTATCGCACCTGGGTTTAAGCTGGTAGGTATAATAAGTATAGAAGATATAATAAGAGTATTTGAAAACGGAAGTTTTGATGACAGGGTAAATAAATGGATGACTCCGGATCCTGTGTATCTTAAGGAAGATGAAATGCTTCTTCACTTTCTTCAGGTTAATGAAGATCTGAAATACGGAAGATACCCGGTGGTAAACAATGACCACAAAGTAGTAGGAGTAGTTACAAAGCTTGATATTTTAAGCTGGATGTTTAAAAAGCTCGGGTATATATATGTTCATGATGAAAGAAGAGAAAAAGCTTTGAATAAGAAGTATATGTCAACCATAACCGGAGAGCTCCTTGATAAAGAAGGAGTCGATTTTTCATATAAAATAGACTACGATTCGGTCGAAATGATAGGAGCCGCCGCGACACGCCTTAAAAAATTTCTTAAGGAGAAAAAGATACAGGAAGATATAATAAGGAAAATATCAATTGCAACCTATGAGGCTGAAGCCAACGTTGTTATTCACAGCAGTTCGACGGGTAACGTATACTGTTGGATAAAGCAGGATCATATAAAAGTGTTAATAGAGGATTTCGGAAAAGGGATCGAAGATCTTGAACAGGCTATGAAAGAAGGATTTACCACAGCTCCGGATAACATAAAGGAAAAAGGGTTTGGTGCTGGAATGGGTCTTCCTAATATGAAAAGATTTTCTGACAGGATGACAATAGTATCAAGTATAGGTAAGGGAGTAAAAGTTGAAATTTTATACTATATAAAAGAAAAATAATCGGAGGGGGAAAATGAAGCTTGAAAAAATAATAAAAGATCTTAATCTTAGGATTATTTCAGCTGGAAGCGACGATATCGAAATTATAAACGGTAATATAGGGGATCTTCTCAGTGAGGTCATGCGTACCGCAAAACCAGACTCTGTTTGGATTACATATCAGACTCATCAAAATATTATTGCTGTAGCAGAAGTTGTCGGAATAAAAGCAATAATTATTCCTTACGGGCTGCATTACTCTGAAGATACCGCTGAAAAAGCCTGTGAGCATGGAATATATCTTTTGGAATCGGACGAATCAGCTTTTGCTGTGAGTGGAAAGTTGTACGGATTAATAAGTTGATATGGCCCTTTTCAATGCATCTTTTCATAATCACTCTGTTCTTTCACCATGCGCAGATATAACCATGACACCGGAAGTGTATGCCCAAAAGCTCACGTATGCTGGGATAGACTGGATAGCACTTACCGATCATAACTCATGCAGGAATGTACGGATCTTTGAACGACTGCTTTCTGAGCACGGAATACAGGTGCTTCCAGGAATAGAGGTTCAGACTAAGGAAGAAATCCACATTCTTTTTTATTTCAGCAGTTTTAAGGAGCTTGAGGAATTTTCAATGTATATTGAAGAAAGAGTCATTATCAAAGATTACGATCCTGAGAAGCTCGGATATCAGATAGAACTGAACGAAGAAGGTGAGTTCAATAATATTCTTTCATATCCTTATCTTGGTAGCGCATGCGATCTTTCACTTGAAGATGCAGTAAGAGCAGCAAGAAAATACGACTCGCTATGTGTGCCGGCACACATATTCAGATCTTTTGGTCTTATAACCCAGTTGGGTATACCGCCTGAAATTGAATTTGACGGGGTGGAGGTAAAAAATCCAAGGGAATATGAGACAGCCAAAAAACTTGGTTTTTCAAGATTCCTGTTTGGAATGGATGCACATACTCCTGACGAACTCGAAGGAATAGCGTGCACAGTAGAAACTGAAAAAAGAGATTTTGAGCATTTAAAGACAGCGTTATATAAAGGTAAGGTGTTTCCGTTATGGCAACACTGAAGACTATTGCCGATCATATTATGGATATTTGTGAGAATGCTGTCCGTTCAAAGAGCAAACTTTGTGAACTTTACATTGATGAATATGAAACATCCTTTTTTTTCAGGATATCAGACAAAGGTATAGGAATGGATGAGCAGGAAGTAAAAAAGGCGCTAGACCCGTTCTATACAACCAAAACCGAGCGCAGGAAGAAGTTCGGTATGGGTCTTCCTTTTTTGAAGTTTTCCAGTGAACTTACAGGCGGCAATTTTAAAATAACTTCAGAAAAAGGCTATGGTACTGTCGTAGAAGTTCTTTTTAAAAAAGACAGCATTGACTGCCAGCCGGTAGGAGACATTGCTCAGGCGATTTTTTCTGTAGTATATCTTGACCACGATACAGATTGGTATATTAAGAGAACCAAAAATAGTGAAGCTTATGAGATAAACTCTTCAGATATGAAGAAAGAGTATGGAGAAACTTTTTTTTCGCCTTCATTTATGAAAAACATCAAAGATCTAATCATTTCATTAGAAAATGAGTTCTAAGGATTATTTAAGAACGCAGAGTTAAAATCAGATATCATCTATCAATAACGGGAGGAAAGTATGACAAAAAAGATATTTCTTGTAGCAGTGCTCTGCCTTTCTGTGTTTACTGCTTTTTCGATAACTAAACTCCAGAAAATTGAGTACAGCGAAAATATTTCGTATGCAGCATCGGAAATTAGCAGAATTTTTGAAAACTATGAGATAAAAGAAGGTAATATGGTTGGTGAGATAGATGTAAAACTGGCAATAAAGCAGATAATGGATCTGGGATACTTTACATCCATGGACTTTGAACTCAATAACGATACGGGAGTATTGTTATTTAAAATTAAATCCAATCCCTTTGTAAAGGAATACAAGATAAAGTACATCGGAGATAAACTGATTGAAGAAGCTGTTCTTGCCTCACTTATCGAAGTTAAGAAAAATCTGCCCCTGAATCTGAAAGAGTATAAAAACTCTCTTATAAATATTCAGACGGCATATCAGTCAAAAGGCTATCAGTTTATAAATCTCAGTTCGAACATTTTAATTGATGGAGAAAGCTTTACCATGCAAGCAACCTCCGTAAATAATAAAATGAGTCAAGATGGTGAACTGGTATTCATTGTAGAAGAGCTTCCCCTTTGGGATATAGTGCTTGAAGGCGAGACATGTGCTTTAGATAAGTCTGCTTTAAAGAAAAAACTTGGATTTTCTTTCAGGAAAGATTATGAAGAAGCTTTTTTTCTTTTCAGACCACAGGCAAAAGAAACATATCCTACTATTGAAAAACTTCAGGCGTTATATTCGGCGCTTGTTCAGACCGGATATTTTGGAGAAGAAACAAGCGTAGACTTTGCAGCGACAAAGAATGAAAAAAGCGGAACAAATGCCATAAATATAGTAATCGGAGGAAAACTCAGGCAGATAGTGGACCAAGATATACAGGTAAAAAATATAAAATTTTCCGGAAATCAATCTCTTGAATTTTTTAAACTACAGGATACAGTAAAAAAGAACATGAATATTGAAGATTCTGTATCAAACATTGAGCTTCTGAGAAGCCTTGATGCCATTAGAGAGTTGTATAAAAGCGAAGGATATCTTTTTGTAGAGGCAGATGTTTCTTATGAGCAGAGTAATTCAGAACTTACATACATAATAACTGAAAAGCGTTACGGAGATATCAATATCACAAAAGAAGCCACAAGTCAGACCAAAGACTACCTTCTAAATTCTTTTGTTAAGATAGGCAAGGGAGATAAGATAACCCAGAAATCTCTTCAGGATACATATTATGGTTTTATGGGGACAGGTTTTTTTAAGAATGTCGATATAGTACCTGTATCAATGGATGAAACAACTGTTTCTTTCAAAATATCTCCATATGAAAACGATAAGCCAAGTAAGATGATATTTAATTTTAACTGGACAAGTCCTGAGAATAAGCCTTTCTATTTCGGATTCAGCGGAGGTACAGAAATAAAATGGGCTAATCTTTTCGGAGCCGGGCACACAGTCTCGGTAAAAGGTCAAGTTACACCTCTTTCAGAGTATTATGAAGGTTCTTTTGGCTATAATGTTATGAAGCTTAATCAGACCAAGCTTGATCTTGGTATTGAGATGGGAGCTTTATTCACACCCAAAGGAAAGTATGAAGATACTATAAACGCAACTGTTTCTGTTCAGACGGGAATTAAGTTGTCTCCTAGTTATAATATTTCAGATTTTTCATATATTACCAATTATCTATCCTACGACCATTATATGATGCAAAATTCCCAGGTGACCATTGACAGAGGCTCAGGTTCTTTAGGATACAGCTATATAAGACTTGACAGCCCAAGCAGGCCGTACAATGGAGAGTATCTCTCAATTGCTGGTTTTGGCGGATTTGACCTTGTTGATTTTTCGAAAAGCTACTATGGAGGCGGAATAGAAGGGAAACTCTTTAAAAGCCTTTATAAGTTTACTTTTGGAGCAAGGGTAAAAGTCGGACATGTTATAGATAACGGAGGCTTATACAGTTATTCGGTAGGTGGAATGAGTACTGTCAGAGGATATGATTTTGGTGAGCGAAAAGGAGACAGCACCCTATTATTTAACACCGAACTGGCTTTTGAACTCATAAAACAGCCTCTGCCTATAGATTTATTTGTTTTTTATGATATAGGAAATGCGGATAACAACTACTCCAAACTAATTAACAACACCATCTCTTCAGCTGGTATAGGCGCTAAAATAACAGTACCCATGCTAGGACAGGTTAGATTTGAATATCTGTATAAAATAAATGATAATAAATGGGTAGGTTCATTTGGATTCGGACCGGTTTTTTGATAATACTAAAAAATATATAAATAAGCATAATAAAGGGAAAACGGTTAAATTCCGTTACGGTGCCGCCACCGTGTTTGAGGACGAACTCCACAATTGCCACTGCATAGGGAAGGCGTGGAAAGTAGAATGATCCATCAGTCGGGATACCTTTATATGCCTGTACTTCGCCATTCCTACGCGCCATAGGGGTGGTAAAGTTTTTGGGCAATGGCGTAATACTTTATATTGGAGGATATATGAAAAAGTTTTTGGTATCTTTTTTTGTTGTCTTGCTGAGTGTTGTTACTGTTTTTTCTTCTGTTACCTATGTGGATGATCTTGCCAGGGAGGTGACCTTTGATACTCCTGTTAACAGGGTCATAGTTGCAGCCCCTTCAATTTCAGACTACTTAGTAACGCTTAAATGCGAAGGAAAAGTCATTGGAGTAACCGACTGGGATACTCATATAAAATCTGAAAAAATAGGTAATATGGTGCCGCTTAATCTTGAAAAAATAGTATCTTTGAAGCCGGATCTGGTATTTTTGACAGGCGGGTTTCAAGAACCTGAGGTAAAGAGGCTCGAAAATGCTGGTATAAAAGCTTTTGTAATAAATCCAGGAACCTTTACTGATATATATAAGTCGCTGATGACTATAGGAACTATACTCGGTCAGAAAGAAACAGCAGCCAAAACAGCCAATGATTTCAGAGAAAAATATGTGAATATATCAAAGCAGGCAACGAACAGAACAAATAAACCTAAAGTACTTTATGCTTCGGTTTATAATACTGTTACGGAGATATGGACTGCAGGTACAGGATCAGTTGTAAATGAGATGATTGCATATGCCGGTGGTTTGAATGTAGCTGCGCCTTATACCGGAAATAATGGCTGGCTTTCTGTAGGTCCTGAATTTATACTTAGTACAAATCCTGATATAATAATTGTTCCATCATACTACGGAGATACGGCAGGCAAGGAACTGCTTATGAAGACTCCTGGCTTAAAAGATGTCAAAGCCGTTAAAAACGGGAAAATATATATTGTTGATGAAAATATTGTTTCTCAGACTTCGCCATCTATAATTAAAGTTCTTGAAGAATTAAATAAAATTTTCGGAGAGAATAAATGAAATTTGTAAAACTTGACAGGAAGGGGTTTATACCCCTTACTGTCTTTTTACTAGGTCTTTCTTTTTTGTGTATTATTTTTTTCAGTTCCTTCGGGACAGTAAGAGTTCCTTTTTCTGATATTCTGAAAACATTTTTTGCAATGCCACCTGATAAGATTGAAAGCTCTTTGATTCTTAGGCTTAGGATTCCCAGAATAATAGGTAGCTTTTTGGCGGGCGCGGTGCTTGCTGTTGCAGGAAACTCTTTTCAGCTTGTGATACAGAATCCTCTTGCTGATCCATTTATAATAGGCATTTCTTCCGGTGCGAGTTTTGGAGCTGTATTGTTTACAGCGCTTACAGTAAATACTGCAATCAGGATTCCTTTTGGTATTGAAGGATCAGCTCTTTTCTTTTCAGTTTTAACTTCTGTGGTAGTATTTCTTTTAGCAAAACAGGGAAGAAAAATTCCAATTCTATCTTTAGTTTTAAGTGGTGTAATAATAAGTTTTTTACTGAACTCTCTTACTACGATGATGTCTGTACTTTACTGGAAAAACGTTATCCATGTAAACATATGGCTTCTTGGAAGCACTGCTGACTTTGATTGGGCCGATATAACAGTAATTCTGTTGTTTTTGATTCTTCAGCTTTTAATAGTTTTTTTTCTTTCGCGGAAGTTGGATGTTCTTTCAATGAATGAGGATCTTGCTTTATATTCCGGGATCAATCCGGACAAGCTTAAGCTTGCCGTACTTTCGGTCAATATAGCCGCAGTTTCTGTTGTTGTTTCAAAATCAGGCATAATAGGATTTGTCGGGCTTATAATACCTCATTTGGTAAGAAGTATTACAGGGCCATACAGCAGAATATCGACGTTTTACTGTATTTTTACCGGGGGGATATTTCTTAGTCTGAGTGATTTTGTTTCCAGAACATTTTTTGCCCCGACCGAACTGCCTATAGGTGTAATGACATCTCTTGTTGGTGCACC
>JAKJGQ010000090.1 GCA_022704305.1 Thermotogae bacterium
CGCAATTGTTAAAGCCTTTGCTTTTAGAGCATGCACGTATATCGCAGTTGTTGCAATATCCGAAAAGCGTATTGGAATGGCAGCCCAGACAGTTAATATCTTTTGGTTTGAATTGAGCGCCGTACATGCCTCCCCATTTCTTGGCCGTTTCTTCACGCAGAGTATCATCATTCATGGAGGTTGCTTTAAAAGCGTCACATGTATCGCAGGTAAGTCCACAGCAGGCAATAATTTTTTCCATATAAACTCCCCCTTTTTAGGTATACTTAATTATACCTTTATTTTTTTCTTCTGTCAACTCTTATCAAAAAAGGTAGTCAGAGAGGGAAAAAAAGAAGGAAAAGCTGTCTCTGTAATTTATACCGCACTCTATAAAAGAGTTGGAAACTCCTGCGAATCTGAACGGAAAGAACAACGACAGACCACAGGAAGGAAGAAAAGAGCTTAGGATAAAATCATCAATAGCCCAGTTAAAATAAAATTTTCCGTATATATCCTGGAGCAGGAAAGTCTGAAACATGTCGATATCGAGATTTTTTATCAACGGTATTTTTAAAGCATACTGTTGGGATATCTTATGAATAAAGGGATACTTGCATAAGATATCTGGTATCTGGTTAAAATTATTTTTATAATTATAGGAAGAGCTTACTGACAGATTCATATAATCATCACCATAGATATTCTTGATAGAAAGCATACCATTTATAATGTTTAGATCAGAAAGTATCTTCAGCGACAGTTCAGGACCAAGATTAGCCGAGTTATAGCTGTACATTCCATCAAATGTCAGTCCGAAAGTAAAAAGGTTGTCATCCTTTATGCCATGGGTATATGAAAGGTCGGCGTAAACAATACTTTTATACTTTTCCATAAGGTATGTCCGTAGAGTTATACCGTATCTCATATTATGAACATACTCTGCGGTAAAGCGCAAGCATCGCAAAGGAAAATAGTATGTCTGAAGGCTTATGTATGGGTAGAGCGTATCATTAAATTTATAAGCTATTCCCGCACGGATTCTGGAATTAAGAAACTCTGAGTATATATATGAGCGTACAAACTTGTCAGAATTTTCTTGATGAATATCGGCTTTTACTGTCCAGTAAAATTCACGTGGCCGTAAGTATGACTCTGTTCTTAACGACGTGCAGATACTTTCAATATCAAGTGTCTTTTTTTGAATGTTTTTTTGGGGTATATTATTTCTTTCAAAAAAATCCGGATTTTCATTCAAAAACTTTTTCCCGGCAAGATATCCATCATTATAAAAAACAAGGCCCTTACTGAAAAATTTTACATCTATGGGAATAGAACTTTCAATATCAAAGATTTCATTGTATGAAAGCTTATCTGCCGCGTAAAGATCCCGGTTTATGCCTCCGGCTTCTATTGCTGCAAAGATAACGTTTATAATATTTCTAAAATCAATATCCGAAGTATCACGATATGAAGGAGTAAGTCGTATGAGAAAGTTTTCGTCTGAGCAAAAAATCTCCTGAGGATTAATTATACTAAGCTCTTTTACTCCTGCATCCGCAAAAAAATCAGAGTTTATTACAACAGGTTCAAAATGTCCCTGCATGGCGGTACTTGCGCGTAAAGCCTTTATAGGATCGCCTTTGTCTAGAAACTCTACATTAAGAGTGTTCATATTTAATGCTGCCATTTTTAGGGCTGACTGCATATCAAGGTAGCTGTCACAACCGGACGAAAATGCGATAAAGTCTCCTAGTCTTGCAGAGTTTAAAAAACCGCCATTCAGTGGAAGAGAGATATCAAAAAGATCTGTAAAGTTTATCTTGGAAAAAAGCTTATGCACATGAGACATATCGTATCCGCATGCCATGAAATAACCCGCTATTGATCCCAGTGAAGTACTGGCTACTTCATCTGGGCAGAATCCTTCTTCGCTGAGTGCCTGCAAAAAACCTATGCACTTAAAAGCATATGCTCCGCCTCCGCAGATTGACAGACCGTATGAAAACACGGAAAGAGCTGAAAATATAAGCATAATAAGAACAGTAATAATCTTTTTCATGAGATGTCTCCCTTTCATACAATATATAGCTATAAGTATTTTACACCATAGTAAGATATTTTATAGAAATAAAAAAATATTTTTTAGTTTTATAAAAGTTTCAACATGAAACAAAATACAGGATAATCTATTTTATAAAAAATTATATTTTTTAGCCGTTTATCAGTCCTGCCTTTTATACATCCTCTAAAAAGGGCTTTTTTCTGGTTGTAAACGATGATAAACTTATATTAGTTTCATCCTTGGAAAAAAGGTTTATATATTAACAAAAGATAACATAGAAGCTATCTTTAAAAAATATAATTTCTTATGGAAACAAAAATAAAGGTGATTATGTTGACTAATCTTACAGAAACAGAGCAGAAAGTCTTTCAGCTTATATGGTATAAAAAGTACGGGATATCACGTACTGAGATTGTAAACAAAACCAAACTCAGTAAGGCAACTGTTTCGCGAGCAGTTGACAAGCTGATTTCCAATGGTTTTGTGGTAGAAGGAGATGCCGTTCCTACCACTTCAAAAGGACGGCCTCAGAAGTTGCTGGTTTTGCGCAACGATGAAATTCTCATAAGCGGAATATCTATACACAGCAGGTTTTTACATTTTGTCATAGGAGATCTTTCCGGAAGACTGAGATACTCTGAAAATATACCGGTGGACAAGAGTAATGTGGTTTCTACCATAATGGACTTTCCAAAGTATCTGGAAAAAAACTACAACAGTCTTTACAGGAATATCAAAGTATTCAGTATAGTTACTCCCGGACAGGTTGATCAGGTCAATATGAAGGTTACGGGGAATTTTTTCTCTGTTGAAAAAGATGTTTATTTTTCAGGACTTGAGGACTGCTGGAACATCCTTTTTAAAGTAGAAAACGATGTGAATGCACTTCTTTCTTCGCAGATAATGTTCGGTCACCTCAAGTATAAGAATATTTTCCTTATTGACTCTGAGTTCGGAGGAGCACTTGTAATAGATGGAAAGATGGTTAGAGGTCTTAACGGAGGAGCGGGCGAGTTCGGGCATACGCAGCTAATACATGACGGTCCGCTATGTTGGTGTGGCAAGAAAGGCTGTGTTTCAAATTACTTCGGGGCCGATAATCTTAAATCCATCTTTCACAGTACCATACCGGCAAGTTATATGGCACTTTTCGGAAGAGACTTTTCAGTTATGCTTTCTGAGCTGTACAATGAAAAATTTTCCAAAGAGTTCTGTATTCTTTATGAAAAGCAGCTTGACCTGCTTGCCGATGCCATCGTTGACTTTTTGGATCTTCTATGTATAGATAATCTTATGTTAAATACCGAGAATCCTTTTTTTAAAGACAGATCATTCGAGTATATTTCAGAAAAAATGAGAAAAACATCCGGATTGAAGGATAAGCTTAAAGTTATGCCGCTTAAAATAAGGAAAGGTATTGAAATACCTCTTGCCATATCGCTTACCAAATTTTTAGGTGAAAATATTGAGATTTAAAGGCATTATGGATAAGCGGAAAGATAAGTGATGTAACGGCTAATCTTGACTACAGGTATGATTTTTTCAGTGAAAAAGGAAAGGTAACGCTGAAATTTTATTTTAAGTATTAAGTATATTCAAGGGTTTTATTCTAACTTTATAAAGGAGGTAAGAAAAGATGAAGCGTTATGCTTTACTGATTTTAGTGGTTATGCTTGTAAGTGTTTTCTTTGCAAAGACGACGGTGGTTCATTGGATGCACCATTCTCCTGCCAGAGCCGAAATTGTCGGGAATCTTGCCGATGAATTCATGAAAGCCAATCCGGATATCGAAATAGTAGTTCAGACCATACCCGAAGGCGAGTACAAAACCAAACTTCTTGCAGCAGTTGCAGCAGGTTCAGGCCCTGATGTGGCACAGGTTCCTGCCAGATCAATGACAGAACTGCTTGACTATGGCATAATATCGGAATTTCCTTCCAAAGTTGTTACAACACAGTACATGAAGGACTACTTTATGCCTGCCACAATCGAGAGTCTTATCATCAACAATAAACTTTACGGTATTCCTACAGATGTCCAGACTATAATGCTTTTCTACAACACAAACCTTTTCAAGGCAGCAGGCATAAAAGAACCTCCAAAGGATTGGAATGAGCTCAGAGAGGACGCCATTAAACTTGCAAAATGGGATGGCGACAAGATGATTCAGGCGGGCTTGGGAATAGAAGGATATCATCCTGTCATTGAAACCTTTATGGTTATGAACGGCGCTACCTTCACCGATCCAAAAAATAGTAACAGAATAGTAGTTGAGGATGCACAGGTTCAGGCTATGAAGTTCCTTACCGATCTTGTGACAAAGGATAAGGTATACACCAGAAAGTTTGGAGCAAGATATACAATGTTCAGGCAGAATGTTCAGGCAATGGTTTTCGGTCATGGTGCAATGCTTGGTTCTTTACAGGTTGGAGCAGTTCCCGAGCTTGAATTTAAAGTAGCTCCGGTACCGAAGAATCCCGTAACAGGAGAACAGAAAACAGTTCTTACTAGCTGGGCACTGGTTATAATGGACAGCTGCAGAAACAAAGAAGCCGCAGCCAAATGGCTTATGTATGTTTCTTCTGAAAATGCTCAGAAACAGTGGATTAAAACCGGTGAACTTCCATCACTTAAATCGGTTATAAATGATAAAGAGATCAGAAAAGACGAAAGGCTTGCTGTTATTCTTGATTCACTGAACTATGCTGTACCTACCAAATCAAAAGGCTGGGCCGATCCTTTTTCAAAGTTTAGGGATATAGGCTTCAATGAAGTAATTAATAAAGGTGCAGATCCCAAAAAAGTTGTTGAAAATGCCGTTCTTGAAATAAACAAGTATCTTGCTGAAACATTTAACTAATTAAGTTATTGAGTCTCCCCGAAAGGGGAGACCTTTTGGAGGATGACTATGGAACTGACTAAAAAATCGCAGCTTATAGCAATTTTTGGGTTTATAATTATTGTTGCGGGTTTTTTCTTTCCCGTCACAATGGGAGAAAGACCGATATTCATATGGGAGTTCAGCTTCCTTTTTAATGCCAATATGGCAATCGTTTTTGGAGTATTTGCTATTCTGACATTTGTTTTTGCGATGATGCGCAAGACAAACTGGCTTTTGTCGGCAGCAATATGTGATCTTATACTGGTTCTTTCATTTGTTTTTATGTTAGGAACTTGGAAGCAATCTGTTCCTAGCAAATTTTACCTGCATTTTTTCAGAGCAGCTTCTATCGGCTGGTACTTGCTGCTTGCCGGAGTGGTTTTAGTGTTGATAGTAACTTTAAGATCGCTTCCGAAGAAGAAGGTTGCTCCATATCTTTTTATCCTGCCCATGCTTTTAGGAATAGGATTTTTGACTTTTTTTCCTGCAATATTTGCGGTATATGTGAGTTTTAGAAAGTGGAATATAATGGTGCCGAAAAAGCCTTTTGTCGGCTTTGATAACTATATAAAAGCTTTTCAGGACAAGTATTTTTGGGATTCGCTATTAATAAGCTTCAAGTACGCCATAGTTGTTATTCCTTCAAAAATGATCCTTGCATATTTTTTTGCCCTGCTTATTTATGCGATACCCAAGTTCAAATCATTTTTCAGGGTGGTCTACTTTTTGCCTACGGTAACCTCTGTTATAGCGGTAAGCGTTATATGGAGCTGGATATATCATCCTTCATTCGGTCTTGCCAACTATATTCTTGAGATGTTCAGGCTCCCGACGGTGGACTGGCTGGGAGAACCTAATATAGCCATATTTTCAGTTGCAATCGTATCCATATGGAAAGGGATCGGGTATGATGTAATAATATTCCTTGCGGGACTTAACGCAATTTCAGAATCTGTAATTGAAGCTTCAGAAATAGATGGGGCAACAAGGTGGCAGAAGCTGAAGTACATAATAACACCTCTTATGCGGCCTTCTCTGGTGCTTATATTTATAACCTCAACAATAGGAGCCATACAGGTTTTCTCAGAAATATACATGATGACTGGAGGAAATGCTGATACCAAAACTGCAGTCTTCTACATCTGGGAATATGGATTTACACGCCTTAACATGGGATATGCGAGCGCCATGTCTATGATATTCTTCGGTATAATTCTCATAATAACTCTTATACAGATGAGAGTTACGAAACTGCTCAAGGAGGAATGAAAATGGCGGTCAGATCAAAAAAAGTAAACGATACAGTTTTTTATACCTTTTGTTATGTGATACTTGTAATATTTGCCATAGTATTTCTTTTTCCTTTTATATGGATGATTCTTTCAACCTTCAAAACTCAGAGCGAGCTCATGGCATTTCCGCCTAGGTTTTTGCCGAGATCCTTCTCTCTGGCCAACTATAAAGAGATATTTGATACGGTTCCTTTCGGCAAATTTTATATAAACAGTTTAATTGTCACCACATGTGCTGTTTTTCTTCAGCTGCTGACATCAAGCATGGCGGGTTTTGCCTTTGCCAAGTACGATTTCAGAGGAAAGAACGGTATATTTAAAACGCTTGTAAGTGCCATGATGATACCTTTTCCTGTTACAATAATTCCGCTTTACATCATGGTATACTCATTAGGATTGGTCGATACATATGCTGCTATGATAGTTTCAGGCTGTGTAAGCATATTTGGTACGTTCCTTATGAGACAGTTCATAATGGGAATACCTAATGATCTTCTTGAAGCTGCAAGAATAGACGGCTGCGGAGAATGGATGATATATACCAAGATAATTCTTCCCAATATCAAGCCTGTTCTTTCGGCGTTGGGAATATTTGGGTTCATGTCCTCGTGGAACGCATTTCTGTGGCCTTTACTGGTGGTAAATGACAACAGGCACAGGACAGTTCAGTTGGGTGTGCAGTTCTTCTCCCAGCAGTACGGTGATCTTGTTCATCTTAAAATAACTGCAGCTGCAATGGCTGTAATTCCAATAGTAATAATCTATCTTATACTTCAGAAACAGTTTATACAAGGAATTACCATGACAGGAATGA
>JAKJGQ010000091.1 GCA_022704305.1 Thermotogae bacterium
TTTCAGGTAAGAAAGAATAATCAAGGGGAATATGTATTGATGGAGATTGCTTCAAGAATTGCAGGTGCTTCGTCATATACTCGGGCAATGGGAGTAAATCTTCCAGAGCTGACATTAGAAATTTTCTCTGGTTCTGATATAGATTTTGTGTTGCCTAATGATTATACCGTTGAACAGGACAGGGCATTATATAATGCGTATGATTCAAATATTAGTTTTTCAAAAGTATATATGGATTATGATGACACAGTTACATGCCGTGGAAAGTTGAATGATCAAATTATACAATTTATTGCGAAATGCAAAAATCATAAGATACCGGTTATACTATTAAGCCGCCACGATGGCGATCTTAATACAGAACTTTCAAACTGGGGGATAACCGGGCTCTTTGATAAAGTTGTGCATATGGATAGAAAAAAGCCCAAAAGTGATTTTATTTCTGATAAGAATTCGATTTTTATTGATGATTCGTTTGGAGAGCGTAAGCAGGTAAAAGAGGCAGTGGGCATACCTACGTTTGAGCCATCGATGGTGGAATTCTTAATAAACAGAAGAGGATTTTAAATAGGAGAACTTAATTATTAAGAAATGGAAATTAATTTATGGAGAGTTACCATAAAAGTAGAGTCGACAAACACCCCAAAAATTGATAGAATAAAATCTATAGAAGAGGTGTTTAAAAGCTAACGATATCTTAAAGGATGCACTTGGTTTTTTCGTAAAAGACTGGAAGAAGTAAAAACATCAAAACGACATCTGTTTATACGGGAGTTTAAGGAGCTATGTATAGATACGGTCAAACGGCTCGTAAAAATTAATAATTGCATACTGCATAGTGACCGTACAAGTCAGTACCAAACACTGAGTTCCGATAAGCATCGCAAAAGATATCAGAGTTGAGTGATGAAATCAATATACTCTTTCTGTTTGGCATCGGTCCATACAAACTCATCCTGAAACTTGCGGATGTTTTCCATAAGTGTGGGATAGTTCTCCTCGGCCTGATGTATGGCCAGTGCTGTCTTTTGGATATCTGAGGTATCTGCAACTACTCCGATTTGATACTTTTCTACAAGCTTTGCCATTGAAACAAACTCTTTTTTTATTATAACCGGTGTTCCTGCTGCAACAGAGTCATAGAACTTGTGCGGAAGGGCGTACAAGTCATTTTTATAGTCTTTGCGGCCGGAAGTCTGATATGCAACAAGCGAAAAGCGGCTTTGGTTTATTCTGTGCATCATTTCGCCGTAAGGCTTATACTCCTCGTAGAAAATCTTTTCCATATCCATTTTATACTTCATTCCAAGTATGGTAAAAGTATATCCTTCATTCTGAAAGAAAGAAATGAGCTTTCTTTCCTGTTCCAGACTTCTTTTTACCCCTCCGACGTATAAGATATCCTTAATTTTTTTCTTTGGATCCGGGTCAAGTTTAACCGAAGCATAGTTCGGAACGATAAGAAAAGCTTTCTCAACTTTTGTTTTATATATAATTTCTTCTTTTATTTCCTGCGAAACATAAACAACTTTATCGCTTAATTGCAGCTGTTTTTTTAAGGCTTTCCAGAGAATAGCCTGTTTTAATTTTGCCTTGAAACCTGTCATAAGGTTTAAAAAATTTTCAGGATGAAGCTCATGGATATCGTAGATTATCTTTTTATTTCTTTTTTTTGCTGCAGAAAAAGCCTTTGTAAGGTATGAAATCACAAAGTAATTGAAGATAATAACGTCGTAATCCTCATGGAGTATCATGTCCATTATGATGTTATCGAACGCTTTCCTTCTTTTTAGCTTATACAGGGCACTCACACTACTGTTTTTATCATAAAAAACAGGGCAGTAGGTTATAGAGCCTTGGGTCTGTCTTTTTTCGTTTATATTATCGGTCCAGTATTGGTAGATTATTTTGTTTTCAGCTTTTTGAGCAAGACTGCTGACAGTTCTGAAGACTCTTTTGTCGGTTTTGGGATGTTCGTATCCGACAATAAAAATGTTCATATTTTGGATTTTCTCCTTTCAGAGTATTTCTATCGTTGTTTTGATAAGATCTCTGCTGTTTGTTCCGGCAAACAGCTCTATCGTACCTTTCTCAACTGTGGGTAAGTACTGTGAGTTTAAAACCGCAAAAGTATCTGTTGAAAAGGTAAAAGAAAGTGTTTGGGTTTCTCCGGGGAGGATAGAGATTTTTTTAAACGCCACGAGCTGTTTTACCGGTCTTGAAAATTCGGATACAGGGTCGTGCATGTATATTTGGCATATTTCGTAAGCCTGGAGCTTTCCGGTATTTTTTATGTCAACCTTCAGGGTGACCGATTCTCCCTCTTGTAATACTTTTTTATCTGTCCTGAGGTTTGAGTACTCGAAAGAGGTGTAACTCATCCCGAATCCGAAAGGATAGAGCTCGGAATCGGCAACGTCTATATAATGTCTGAAAGACGGTCTTCCGGTATTTTTATGATTAT
The DNA here is from genome assembly GCA_022704305.1 of Thermotogae bacterium. Lineage (GTDB taxonomy): Bacteria > Thermotogota > Thermotogae > Petrotogales > Petrotogaceae > UBA5851. The sequence continues at coordinate 2,465 of JAKJGQ010000091.1, forward strand.
AGTACATAGGAATCTGTCCCGTTGATCTTGGAACTGTGACCGTAAGCTTTGCATTTGGTACAGCCAGACCTGTTAGTATTTCATTGATTGCATTTCCTGATTCATCCCCAAGATGCCATGCCTGAAGCACAGCCGCCATATGTTCATCTTCCCATTCAAGAGCAATGGGACGTCCGCTCATTACAACAAGGATAATGTTCTTGTTAATGGTGTAGATCTTTTTCAAAAGCTCTCTTTGTGGTTTGGGCAGTTCTATGGAGGATCTGTTGTTGTTCTCTCCGCTCATATTGTTGCTTTCACCCATTACCGCTATCACAAGGTCGCTTTGGGAAGCGATGCTTTCAGCTCTGACAGAAGAAGCAGGATCTTCAGAGTTTATTTCACAGCCCTTTTCAAGAAGTATATCATACTCGGGATTTTTTTGGAAGGCTTTAATGAACGATACTACGTTATCCGGATTACCTTTGCACGGCCAGCAGCCCAAAGGAGAACAGGTATCCTCTGCAAGAGGCCCTATAACAGCGATCTTTTTTTTATTTCTTTTTAGGGGTAAAATTCCATTGTTCTTGAGAAGAACTATAGATTCTACAGCCGCTTGTCTGGCTGTCTGAACATACTCATCTTTGCGTATTTCTTTGAGATGAGCCGAAGGATCTGTTATAAATGAGTCAAAAAGTCCTAGCTTTTCTTTGAGCCTGAGAATTCTTAAAACAGCCTGATCAAGCTTTTCTTCTAGGTCAGGATTTTGTGTGATTATTGATTCAAGATTTTCAAGGTAAACTCCGCTGTTCATATCAATATCTACGCCTGCTGAAAGCCCTTTCATGGCGGCATCTTTCCTGTCTACAGCCACACCGTGGTTTATACATTCTTCTATAGACTCCCAATCACTCACTGTAACGCCTTCAAAATTCAGTTCTTGCCTTAAAAGACGAGTTATGAGAAATGAGTTTATGCTCACAGGAGTGCCGTTAAAATCATTAAAGGCAACCATAAGTGATCCTGCTCCTTCTTCCAGAGCAGCCCTGAACGGTGGCAGGTATACTTCTCTCATGGTTCTTTCAGACATATCGGTGGTATTGTAGTCTCTTCCGCCTTCGGCAGCTCCGTAAGAGATGAAATGTTTTACACAGGCGGTTACCTTTGGGAGATTTGGGTTAGCGTTTTTCTGTATGCCACGTACCCGTGCTTTGGCTATCTCAGAGCCTAAGAAAGGGTCTTCCCCTGATCCTTCTGCTATTCTGCCCCATCTGGGGTCGCGTGCTATATCTACCATTGGCGCAAAGATCATGTTTATTCCTTCACTGGCAGCTTCATAAGAGGAGATCTCGCATGTTTTTTCTATAAGCCGTATGTTCCAGCTGCAGCTCAGTGCAAGTGGAATAGGGAAGATGGTTTTGTATCCGTGTATAACGTCATCGCCTATTATGAGGGGAACAGGATTTTTGGACTGCATTATCTTTTGCTGGAGCGGGTTGATTTTTTCTGCGCCGTGTATATTCAGGAAGGAACCGATTTCACCATTTTTAACAAGGGTATCCTGCTCTTCCTTTAACTTTCCGAACTGGACAAGCTGTCCTATCTTTTCTTTAATGCTCATTGAAGCTATAAACTGTTCAGGTCTTTGCATACTACCTCCTGTATCTGTCCGTAGAACCCCGTATTATAAGTTTTACATCAAGCATAAGGTTATTATTGGCTGTCCTTTTTTCTATAACGTTTACCAGCAGGTGAGCGGAATATGATCCGAGCTCATACATGGGTCTATGGACTGTGGTTAGTTCCGGGGAGATATACTTCAGCTCTTTTATATCGTCAAATCCTACCAGTGAGATATCTTTTGGAACCGAAAGCTTTTTTTCAGAAAAAGCTTTTAAGGCGCCTATAGCCATTTCGTCATTAGAAGAAAAAAAAGCGGTCGGAAGAACAGAAACGTTTTCGATAAATCGTTTGACGGATGTATATCCTGTATTTTCAGTGAAATCAGCGTTTATGACCAAGCTCTTGTCAAAATCAATACTGTTTTCCTTTAAAGCTTTTTTATATCCTTTAAGTCTGAGAAGGTTGTCATAAGAGCTTTCCGGACCACTAATAAATGCAATCCGTCGGTGACCCAGGTCTAAAAGATGTTTCATGGCCAGATATGCTCCTTTTTCGTTGTCTATGAGCACATTGGAGACATTTTCGGCATTGAACTTTCTGTCAAGAATGACCGTGGGCATTCCGTGTGAAGCAATATCTTTTATGTCCTCATCTTTTATATGTGAGGTCATTATTATGACACCTTTTACGATATTTTGTTTCAAGAAGCTCACAGAGGTATTTCTTCCCATTCCGTTTTCGATAAATACAACAAGATCGTAGCCTACAAGAGAGGCTGTATCCTGTATGCCTTTTATGAGATTGTCATAAAACGGGCCGAACATTTCATGGACAACAACAGCAATAAGATTATTGCTGGTTCTTTTAAGGCCTTTTGCAAAGTTGTTCGGAACGTAGTTCAGTTCCTTTGCTGCCAAAATAACTTTCTCACGGGTTGTTTCACTGACTTTTTCACTTGCATTAAGAGCGTATGAAACGGTTGATATTGACACTCCTGCGAGTTTTGCTACATCCTTAATGGTTGCCAAAGCACTCACTCCTTTTATAGAAATTATAGCATACTATTTCGATTAATTTCAAAAAGTCAGAGTATAGGTTTTTGAGTAGTTAAGTGTTGTTTTTTTATAATAAAGCCTTTAATAAGCAGTTATTTGACTTTATTGCAGTTTTTTGACCTAAAAACGAATTTTGAAATCTTCACTTTTTTGTTATATAATTCGTTTGAAAGGTATCGAAACGTTTCATCAAAATTTCGAACATGAGGTGATTTATATTCCAAAAATTGAGGTGAAAAATAAAAATATATGGATTGATGGGTCTCCAAAAATGCTTATCGGAGGGGAATTTCATTACTTCCGCGCGGAAAAACATGAGTGGGAAGACAGAATAAAAAAGATAAAAATGGCCGGGTTTAATATGGTCAGCACATATATCCCTTGGATAGTACACGAGCGTAATGAGGGAGTTTTTGATTTCAAAAACGGTGAAAAAGATCTTTATTATTTTCTGGAGCTTGTGAAAGCATACGGACTTTTCTGTCTTGTACGTCCCGGACCATACGTTATGTCTGAGCTTAAGAATGAGGGGCTGCCTCACTGGATATATGAAAAATATGCACATATACTAGCTGATACCCGCGGTGGAGAAAAGCATCCATGCAGGGTTGTTTCACTTATGCATCCCGATTTTAAGAAACTGGCTGAAAAGTGGTACTTTGAAGTATGCGGTATTTTAAAACAGTACCTTATAGATAATGGCGGACCGATAATAATGTTTCAGCTTGATAATGAGGTTGGAATGCTCAACTGGATAAGCAACTCTCCGGATATGAGCGGTACAGCTATAGATATGTTTTTATCTGATATAAAAAACATTGATACAGGTATAAGTTATGAGAGCCGGACTCTTAAGGAACTGCTACTATCGCAGGACTGTCCGCTTTATCTGCAGAATATGTACATGGACTTTATGCGCAGATACTACAAAGAATACTTTCTCTTTTTAAAAAAGACAGCCTTAAAAAACGGGATAACCGTTCCTTTTGTCATAAATGTTCATGGCTTTACCAGTCAGGACTATGCCAAAAGGGGCAAGGAGTATCCAATAGGTCTTTCACAGTTAAAAGCTGCTGTTGGAATTGATGGTGTTGTTACTGCCGGAGATTATTATGTAGGTAATATAATACCTGAAAACTATACCGATATCACTATTGTCAACGGTTTTACTCAGGCTCTTCAAAATAGTGAACAGCCTCTTTTTTCAGCGGAGTTCCAGTCAGGTTCGATCTTTGGATATCCAAAGCTTCAGCCGACTACTTATGATCTCAACACAAGGCTATGTGTGGCACAGGGAATGAACAGCTTTAACTACTATATGTTTGTTGGCGGAGAGCATTTTGAAGACGATATATGGCTTTTCAATCGTAAGCATGATTGGCAAGCTCCCATAGGTCCGGACGGTAAAGAACGGATTGCATATAGTTATATAAAAAGGACCGTTGAAAGTCTCAGAGGTGCTGAGAAGCTTATCCTTGGAACGCAGAACATCTACGATACGGTTTTTGGTTTTTACCCTGATTATTTCAGGACGGAGTATAGAACAGCCTTAACACAGGAGTTTTATGAAAAGCTTAAGAGCACACGGGAAACTGCATTGTTTTATGGGCTCTTGAGGGGTTTAATACTTAATAATTATCAGATTGAATCGCAAAATATTCAGGATGGCGATATTTCAGGCAAAACTGCGGTTATTTTTTCCGCACTGTATATGGACAGAAAAACTCAGGAAAAGATAGCCGAGTATATTTCTTGTGGCGGTACAGCCATAATCTATCCAACTCTGCCGCTTTATGATATGAACGGTGAAAAGTGTGAAGTGCTTAAAGAGCTTGTGGAGGTTAAAATCAAAAGAAATCAAGACGGA
>JAKJGQ010000092.1 GCA_022704305.1 Thermotogae bacterium
ACTGGATAGATACATACGCCAAGGTCGCCCTGGAAGGTGAAACCATGCGTATAAACAACTTCTCTTCCGATTTAAAAAAGTACTTTGATGTAATTACCTTTTCTCCAAAAAAATATTATTTTGCCGTTCTCGCACTTGATATTACGGAGAAGATTGTTATGCAAAGAGAGCTTATCAAGGCCAAAGAAGAAGCAGAAGCGGCTTGGAGAGCAAAAAATATTTTTATTGCCAATATGAGTCACGAGCTTAGAAATCCTATGAACGGTATAATGGGGTTTGTCGATCTGCTTTGTGAATCAGAGCTGAATGATAGCCAAAGAGAGTATGTTAATATAATTCAAGATTCTTCGTTTAGTCTTCTCAGAATTCTCAATGACATAATAGATTTTTCCCGTCTGGATTCATCTGCAATGAGCATTTGCGAAGAAATGACAGATATAAGAGCATACATGAGCAGGATATATGAATTTTTTCTTCCGGGCTGCTCTTTGTCCGGAAACAGCTTTGTTTTAGAAACAGATAGTATGGTACCACGCAGTATTTTTATGGACAAAGAAAGGTACAGACAGGTTATTTCTAATCTTATAGGCAATGCAATAAAATTTTGCAGAAATGGAAAGGTTGAAGTAAAGCTTTCATTGATTTCTAAAACGAAGGAAGTATGTGAAATAAACTTTTCAGTAAAGGACAGTGGAATAGGAATAAAACAGGAAGACATGCACAAGCTTTTCAGGCCATTCAGTCAAATTGATTCTACGCCCGGAAAGAAGTACAGCGGTACTGGACTGGGTTTGGCAATATCTCAGAGGATTATTCAGGCATTTGGAAGTGAGATAAAAGTGGACAGTTTGCCCGGTGAAGGGAGCATCTTTCATTTTATACTGAAGTTCAAGTATAAAGATTAAAGGAGATAAAATATGAAGAGGATGATTTTATTTGTTTTCATCGCATATATTGCGGTTTTTCTTACAGCTCAGCCACAGACATCTGCAGATATTCTTTATGAACAACAGAAAAAAAAGATGGAGAGCCTTATGAACAATCAGACCCAGGTTCAGCAAAATATACTTTCAAATGCCGATAAGTACTTTAAGGAGCAGGTTGAAAAATATGAACTTGAGTATCAGAAAAGAATGGAAGAGCATAATAAAAAAGTAAAAGAAGCATGGGGAAAGTTTATAACCTTTTCTACAAAAGAATGGGGAAGTTTTTCACAGGACTATAAAACATACAGCAGGGTTAGTTTTGATGAGGAGAAGGGCGGTTTTATAGAAGTGAAGACCATAGTCACAAAAGAAGAAGGAAAGAAAGTAGCTCAGGAAAACATTAAAAAACAGATGAATGCAATTTTAGAAGAAAAAGACGAGTATACCGGAAAGCCGATACTTGAAGGCGATGTAGAAAAAAGCCAGACAGAAAAAGGAATATCAAATCCAACTGTTTCTCAGCAGAGTGACGGAAAGATGATATATACGGTAAAGGTTCCCCTTGTAGATGATTATGCCAAACGCAATGCGCAAAAGTACAAAAGTCTTATCCAGGCTGTTGCAAAGGTTTTGCAGCTTCCTGCGGAGCTTGTCATAGCGGTTGTTCATACAGAATCTTCGTTTAATCCCAGAGCTCAAAGTGCTTCGGGTGCGTTCGGGCTTATGCAACTTATACCTAAATATGGTGCTGCCGATGGATATTACTACGTTCACAAGGAAAAAAAGCTTCTCACCCAAGATGAACTTTTTGACCCGTCTGTAAATATAAAGTATGGTTCTGCATATCTTAAAGCTATTTCTTCTTTGTACTTTTCCAATATAAGCAATGAGGTCAAGAAGGAGTACCTGGTTATCGCCAGCTATAATATGGGACCTACAGCTATAAAAAATCTTTTTAAAAACGTTGATATAAACTCGGTATCTTCGGATTATGTATATAATTATATAAAGACCAATGCAGCCAAAGAAACGCAGGATTACATTGAAAAGGTTATAAAGAGGAAGGATGGGTACTCAGGGTTCTTTAAATAAAACCTAAAATAACGTCCGGCTGAGCTTATTTAAGCGCCGGACGTTTTTAAATTTTATACTATGGCAAGCACAAGACAAACTATGAATAAGAGTATTTTAAGTAAAAGAGCAAAGGATTGGAAAAAAGTTTTTTTCTCATTGAGGTTAAGCTCAAACTGAACCTTGTTTACCTGGGATGTTTTGAGAGTTTTTATGATTCGTCCGTAAGAGTCTACCTTTCCGGTAAGACCGGTGTTGGCCACCTGGAGTACTTCCTTTCTGTTTTCAACTGCTCTGAATACTATCTGCGAAAAATGCTGCATAAGTGCTGTATGTGTCCCGAACCAGCCATCGTTGGTTATTACTATGAGGGCTTGTGCCCCGTTTATGGATTGATTCATTGAAACTTCCGGGAAATATGTTTCAAAGCATATCTGTGCCCCGATTTTTCTGCCGTTTATATCAAAAACACTGTACGTATCACCGGCGGTATAAAATCGTAAGAGTTTAAAAACCTGTGCTTTTCCGAATATAACCTCATAAGGAAGAAACTCCGCAAATGGAGTAAGTTTAACCTTATCGTAGTACTCTTTTATACTTCCGGAGGAATCGTAATGCCACACTGTGTTATAATCCTTATCCGGTGTCATGCGGGGATAACCCATTATCACATCTTTTTTTGTAAAAGCAATATCTGCTGAAAGAGCGGTTGCTATTTCCGAGTCGTTTATATCTGACATGAACGCTGATTCCGGTAGCACTATGACATCACTGTCGCTGTCTGCGGATGATTTTATGAGATCCTGAAACATAAAGTAGTTGGTCCATGAGTTTGAACCATACTTTACTTCCTGAGGAACATTCATCTGTATGGCATCAACTTTTATACTTTGAGTATGCTCTGGCATGGGTACAAAACGTTCTATGGCAAAGTTCAAACCATATACTGCACATATTATAAAGAGCATTTTAGTAAGTGCTTCTTTGGGTTTTTCAAAAGCTATGAGACTGTTGACAAAAACAATTAAAAATGTAAGTCCTAGATATCCAAAAACGCTTGCAATCTGCAACAGACCGGTATGGTCATACAGAGCATATCCTAAGGCACCGCCTGTGAAAGCCAGATCTCCAAACTCTCTCAAAGCTTCGGCAGCGGTATATGAAAATGAATAAAACAGTACAAGCGACCAATAGTTGAACCTACGGCTTTTTCTATGGTAAAGCTCTGAAAAAAGCCATATAAGAAAGTAAGGAAGGCTCATAAGAAGTATCATTCCAAGAAAACCAAAAAATCCTAATATAGCCGGATACTTTCCTAGAACCTGCGGGATATTTTTTGAAAGAACTGGAATCTCCCACCAGAAAGTAGTAAACAACATTGAAAAAGAAAAGATAAAAGTATGCAGGAATCTCTGCAAGGTTTTTTGTGAGGATGCCATGGCTTTAAGATAAAAAACAAGCGATCCCCATATCATGAAAGAAAAAAGGTTTCCCGGCATTGATAGACCGGTCATAATCCCCGATAAAAGAGTAAGAACATAGCTCATTATACCACTCCCGTAAGTTTATTCGTAATAACGCATAGCCTCTGCAGGTGATATCTTTGAAGCCTGCCTGCACGGAAAATAAGTGAAAATAATTGAGATAAGATAAAATACCGCAGACATACCTAAAAGTTTTGAGTAGGGTATCATAAAGTACTGAGCAGAATCTTTCAGAATCTGGGTATATATTTCATAGCTTGCAATGCTTCCGGCTAGTACACCGATAAGGATTCCCATTACTATTATAAAGCTTGTTTCCAGAAAAAAGGACCAGAAAACCATACGTGATGTAAAACCTATGCTTTTAAGCATGCCTATGGCATTTCTGCGTTCTTCGATAGATTTTATTGTCGTAACGGATATGCCTAGTATTCCAACTACAAGCCCAAAATAAAGGAAAGAGCTTAAAATATCTACTGCTCCGGCAGTAATCTTACTTACAAAATCTATTATATCATCTACAAAAATAAAAAGATAGTCGTTGATTTTGAAGGAGTTGGAAATGTTTTTATAGGTTTCTCTTGAAGTATCAGATACCTTGAATAAAAAGCCCGTTATTATCTTACTTTGGTCTATCATTCCCATCACAGACCGTTCACTTACCACCGGACCGACTATCGGTGAGTTATTGGCTTGCGAAACGATAGCTATTACTCTCAGATTGATTGTTTGTGCCGTATCTGACGGCTTAAGCTGGGAGGCAGAATTGAAATCAAATTCGTTTACTTTAAGAGAAATACTCTGATCAACCTTTAATTTTGAACCTGGCAGACTCTTTACAATAGTATAATCGCTGTGGGTCTTTAAAAGATTCCACACTTCACGTTCAGAAAGTGCTTTGAACTCGCTGCTGATGCTGCTGAACTTTGAATCTATATGAGAACTGTCGATGAGATCATCTGAGAGTAAAATAAGAGGATAGCTTTCACCTTCACTATCTTGTGTCATTACGAATCCGAACTGCGATACATTTGATATTCCCTGCGTTTCCGAGATTTTTGAAACATCAGGGCGGTTACGTGAAGGAAGAAAAGGAAGACTTATGACAAAACCGTCATTTCCTCCCAAAAGCTCATTACGGCTTTTCGCAAGCCTTTGAGTCTGAGAATAAGGTATTATGGTGATTATGACTATTACAAAAATGACCATGCCGTAAAGTACGGTGGTAAGAGAAGTTCTTTTTTTGTTAAAGGACGGATATGAAAAAGCAATTCTCATTATAGGGGTAGCTCTGGTAGATTTTCGGGTTATCAGCTTTATTAAGAAAGTGATAATTCTTTCCAGAGGCTTAAGGTTATAAACAAACAATAGAATAACTGCAATAAGGACTATAAGCGCCTTAAGACCTGCCAAAATGATACCCTCGCTCCTGAAGGCAAGAGTAAAGGCTATAACCGCCAGTACTGAAAGATTAAGAGAGTATTTTGAGATTTTTTTAAGAACCGTGTAAGGAAGCATAAAAATAAATATTGAAACGGCTGCATATCTTATGGATGGATTTTTGAAAAAAATGAAAGGTATGCTTATTATCATCAGAAACCAAAGGAAGAATTCCAGTTTTTTCTGTTTTTCACGAAAGTCGCTTATATTTCTGATAGAATCTGAAATATTAAGTCTGCTGATTTTTGAAGAACCCAAGACTATTATCAGCAAAGGTATCATCATGCCTAGAATACCGCCTGTTATCATTGATTGTAAAGAGATGCTGTAAGAGCTCATTACCGGAATGGAACCGGATGTAAATTCAAAAGTTGAAAACTGTTCTCCAAGAACGTTCACTTTTGAAAAGGTGAACAGGGAAACCAAGGTTCCAAAAACAATACCTACCGGAAGAGAAAATAACGAATAAAAGAAGCCTTCATAGAACATTACCTTTCGTATCCAGCTTCTTGTAAAACCAATGGCCCGCATTATTCCAAGTTCGCTTTTCCTTTCCTGTATAAGCATATCGTACATATTGGTTATGAGAACTGCTCCGGCTATTATGGCAAAAGAGCTCAGTATTATAAATACCAATGATATGCCGTTTCCTGTTACAGCACGCAGTTGCTCGCTTTTCAGGTAGCGCTGGGTAGTATTTTTTCCAGGCAAGGAAGTAGAAAACTTTTCAGCCACCTGTCTTATTCTATCGGAAAGTCTTTCACCCTTAAGACTGTCGCCGGTGTTGGAAATGATTATATGAGAAAAGTAACCATCGTCTAGTTTGGCAAATCTCCTGGCTGTCGGAAGACTCACAAATATGGCGCCAGAAATAAAACTGCCTTCCTCCCGATAGTTAAAAAGACCTTTTTCCGAAAGAACATCTACAACTGTAAAAGTCGGTGGAAGAAGTATGTAAAGTGGATTTGATGAATCCAAAAGCTCTATACTGTCACCTTTTTTCACATCCAGTTTTTCTGCAAGATCCTTGGTGATTAAAGCCTGCATTCCTGAGATATCGTAAAGTTTTTGAGGAACTTCTGGTTTATCTGTTCCAAAACTTTGGGCAGCTTCATAGTCAAATCCTATAATGGTTGCCTGGGTTACCTTTGCTATGTTAAGGGTGCGGATGCTGCCTTTTTTACCAACCGCATAGTTGCTCATGCAAGAAAGTATGTGGCCGTCTGTGAGTGACTGTTCTGAAAGAGAAGAAATAAAAGAATCAGCCTCCTCAAGAGAAAATCCTTCCGCAGAGCTTATCACTTCGTCTATTTCACCAAGATTGCTGTCTACATAGTTGTACACATAACTGTTGAAAGAATCATTCAGTCCCATTGCTCCCACAATGAAGGCTGTACCTATCATAGAGCCCATTATCATGAGAAAAGCCTGCTTCTTCTTTCTGAAGATATTTTTAAAAGACATTTTGGCAAGCACTTTATTTCTGAGCATCGAAAAAAGTGCAAAAACGATAACTATAAAGGGGATGATTAGTATGTACCTGATCATACCTTATGCTCTACCTTTTCAGAAGAAACGATCAGTCCGCTGTCCATGTGTATTACCCTGTCGGCATACTTTATTATTCTTTGATCATGAGTTACAATCACAAAAGTCTGATTGTTTTTCTTATTAAGCTCTGTGATTAGGTTCATTATTTCAACACCTGTCTTGGTATCCAGGGCTCCTGTCGGTTCATCTGCCCATACAACAGCAGGATTTGTGATCAGAGCTCTTGCGATGGCGACTCTTTGCCTTTCCCCACCGCTCATTGTGTCGGGAATCTTTTTTGCCATGTCTTTCAGACCAACTATTTCAAGCAGTTCCAAAGCCCTTTTGCGAGCTTGATTTTCAGGTGTTTCAAGCACCAAAAGAGGAAGCTCTGCATTTTCAACCGCATTGAGAACCGGAATAAGATTGTAGGACTGAAAGATAAATCCCATATTCCTTGCTCTAAAACAAGTAAGCTGGTTATCGTTCATCTTGGTTATG
>JAKJGQ010000093.1 GCA_022704305.1 Thermotogae bacterium
TTCGTGTTTGAAAAAATACTTGAAATAGGAGAGAATTTATATGGGCATACAGAATGAAGTCAATTCGTATCTTGAATCAATAGATTTTTACAAACTTCCCGAACCCTCTGCAAAAGAGGAGTGGGATAGTTATTTTATGAGAGTAGCGTTTCTTGTAAGCGAGCGTTCCAGCTGTCTGCACCGAAAAGTAGGTGCTGTCATAGTAAGAGAGAAAAGAATACTAGCCACAGGCTATAACCAGCCACCATCAAACTTTCCCCATTGTGATCAGATAGGCTGTATAAGAGATGTTCTTGGAATAAAAAGCGGTGAACATCAGGAGGTTTGTTTCGGGCTTCATGCCGAACAGAATGCGCTCATGCAGGCAGCTAAGTTCGGGATATCAACCAAAGATGCCATAATATATGTTACACATCAGCCATGCTCAATATGTGCGAGGCTTATAATTAATTCAGGAATCAGGAAGGTTATTTTTAAGAATCCTTATCCTGATGAGCTTACCAAATTCTTTTTTAACAAAACAGGAGTAGAAACTATCTGCTTGGTTAATAATGAAGAAGCATAATAAATCTGGAGGTGTAAGTCGATGTCTTCTACCAAGTACTTTAATTATCTGAGAAAGAACACACTTCCCACAGTATGGTGTCCGGGTTGTGGAAATGGAATAATAACAAAAGCTTTTTTGGAAGCAGCCGGAAATCTTGGGCTTGATAAGAACAAGGTAGCTGTGGTTTCAGGAATAGGATGTTCTTCAAGGGTAACCGGATATCTTGATTTTAACACAATGCATACTCTGCATGGAAGAGCGGTTGCTTTTGCAACAGGCGTTAAGCTTGCAAGACCCGACTTGAAGGTTGTTGCAATGGGTGGTGATGGTGATATGCTTGCCATTGGCGGAAATCATTTTATACATGCCTGCAGAAGAAACATGGATATTACTATCATACTTTTTAATAATTCAATATATGGTATGACGGGCGGACAGTATTCGCCTACAACCCCAAACAAAAGTATAGCTTCAACAGCACCATACGGAAATATGGAGTACCAGTTTGATCCTGTTCAGCTTGCGACTACCGCAGGTGCGACATATGTTGCAAGATCAACAGTTTATCACTTCCTGCAGACAGTAAAGTATATACAGACTGCTCTTTCACACAAAGGAATGTCTGTTGTAGAAATAATTTCAAACTGTCATACATACTTCGGAAGGTACAATAAAATGTCTAAACCATCTGATATGCAGGAGTTCTTCAAAACTAACTCCGTTCAGCTTGCAAAAGCTAAGGAAATGTCAAAGGAAGAGTTGACCGGTAAAATAGTGGTCGGAGAGTTTGTCAATGAAGAAAAACCAGGATATCTTGAGAGCTACCAGAATCTTCAGGGTACATTTGAGGTAGACAGAGAATGCAGAGGAGGAGAGCAATGAATCTTTCAATCCCTATTTCTATAAGAATTTCAGGTCAGGGCGGTCAGGGAAATATTCTCATGGGAATAATCCTTGCGGAAGCACTTGTAAAGGAAGGTTACTGGGTTGTACAGACGCAGCACTACGGCGCCCAGGTAAGAGGGGGACTCTCTTTCTGTGATGTGCTTTTTGATAAAGAACCGATAGACTTCCCGGTTGCCGAAACTTTTAACATTATATATCTGATGCACGATGTTGCTGCTTCACACACCAAACTTCTAAAAAACAATGGAATCTTATTTTACGATTCAGAGTATGTTAATCTCAAAAAAGATGCTGTTGGAAGAATCACCAAGAAGATTGTTGAGGTGCAGGCCACAAAAATAGCCTATGAAAAGATCAACAACACCGGTGTTTCAAATATGGTTGCGCTTGGAGCGATGGTTAAAACCACCAATATCATAAGTTTTGAAACTTTAATAGAGACAATGAAAGAAAATGTCAAGCCATCCTTTTATGATTTGGATACCAAAGCAATCCAGCTTGGTTATGACTCTGTTGAAAAGGTTTATGCTCTTAAGCTTGATGATAAAATAACCAAACTCGTAAGGGGTTTTGAATGATTTGAGAAGGTTTAATCAAAGTTTGAAGTTTGCTTTCAAAGGTCTTTCCGCCTTGCATAAGTCGGAAAGAAATTTCAGGATACAGACTTTTATAGGGCTTATAGTTCTGGTTATAGCTTTATTTATGGATATCAACGAATACGAAGTTTTATGGCTGTCATTTTCCGTTATGCTGGTGCTTTTGACGGAAGGTCTTAATACAGTGGTTGAAAAGATGCTCGATCTGCTTTATCCGGAATATAATGCTCTTGTAGGAAAAATTAAAGACATATCGGCTGCAGTTGTACTCATAGCTGCAGTCTTTTCTATTGTTGCAGGAATAACAATTTTTGGGAAGGTACTATTCAAATTTAATCCAAAGTATGGTATAATTGTAGCGGTTGTTTTTATTTTGTTAATAAAAGTGTTATCTCCAAAAGGAGGAGAATAAAAATTGCCGCAGACTAATGTGCTTATTGTAGACGATTCAGCGTTTATGAGAATGGTGATTAAAGATATAATTGACAAGCAGCCAGATATGAGGGTCGTGGGAATGGCCAGAGACGGTATGGAAGCTGTCGAAAAAATAGGTCAAATTAAACCGGATGTGATAACGCTTGATGTTGAAATGCCCCGTTTGAATGGACTGGAAGCACTTAAGGTAATAATGAAAAAGACTCCTGCCAGGGTCATCATGGTAAGCTCTTTGACATCCAAAGACGCTGAAATAACTATCGAATGCCTTGAAAACGGTGCTCTAGATTTCATACAGAAACCCGCAGGTAGCACTTCTTGGACATTCAGGCAGGTTGAATCCGAGCTTGTTGAAAAAATACGTAATGTGATGAAGATAGGTGTAAACAGCCTTGAGATAAAGCAAATACCTGTAAAAAAGCCTTCAAGGCCTTTTATAAGCGCTGTTGGAGATAAAATTCTTCTCGTCGCTTCTTCTACCGGCGGACCAAGATCATTGGATACCGTCATTCCTCATCTTCCTTCCAATATAAATCTTCCGGTAATTGTTGTTCAGCACATGCCTGCTGGGTTTACAAAATCACTTGCGGATAGGCTGGACAAGATTTCAGAAGTATCTGTAAAAGAAGCACAAGAAGGTGATCTTCTTGAAAAAAACACCGTATATATAGCTCCTGGAAATTATCATTTGGGTCTTAAAAAAGATGGACCCAGAGTAAAGCTTTTTCTTGATGATTCTGAAAAGATTAATAATGTAAGACCCGCCGCTGATTTTACATTTGATTTAGCTGCAGAAATATATAAAAATAATATAATCGGTGTGGTTTTGACCGGAATGGGGAGAGATGGAGCAAAAGGAGCTTTTAAAATAAAGCATTATGGCGGAAAGGTAATTGCTGAATCTCAGGAGACATGTGTAGTTTATGGGATGCCAAAGGCTGTGGTGGAAGAAGGTTACGCAGACTACATACTTCCCAACTATAAGATCTCTGAGAAAATTACAGATATTCTAGAGGGGCGTGGATGATGATCAGGAAAGTTCTGTTAAGTATAATCATATGTGCCTGTATGCTTTCTTTTTCTGCTGCGGGATACACATATGAGATCAAGAGTGGAGATACTGTTTATTCTATTCTTAAAAGCACGGGAATATCGCTTGGTGTACTGATGGACTACAATCAGTCGCTTTCAGAAAGTAAGTATCTTATTGTCGGGAAGAAGCTTTTTATACCTAGTGAAAATTCATTTTCTTATAAGGTAGTTGCCGGTGATAATCTGTCTACGATCGCCCAGAAGTACTTTACGCATCCGGATCTCTTGGCAACGTATAATAACATAAAAAACTCTCAGATAATAAGATCTGGACAGGAATTAAAGATTCCATACAAATTTGTCGGAGCATGTATTAATAAAGCATCCAATATTGTATGGCCTCTTGTAGGTTATATAACCTCCGAATATGGCTACAGGAAACATCCGATAGACGGTATAACCAAGTTCCATTCAGGTATTGATATTGCAGCTCCTTCTGGAACACCTATTGTATCAGCTTCAAACGGTATGGTTATTGATGTTGGATGTGATGACGGATACGGAAAATTTGTAAAAGTATCTTCAGGAGCCAGAGTCTATATGTATGCACATTTGAACTCCATGAACGTTGTAAAGGGCTATGCTGTTAAGCAAGGTGAGATTATAGGAAGAGTAGGCAGTACAGGGATATCCACCGGGCCTCATCTTCACTTCCAGGTTGAAGATCTTAAAGGTAAAACATATGATCCGGGAGTTTATCTTGACAATATAAAGTATGCGTATAATCTTGATTACATACCCGAAGAGTTCAAAACCTATATGGGTGGTAAATAATTAGAAGGTGAATGTGGTGTATGAGAAAAGTAAAGTCATAGGGCTGAATCTGAAGGTAGTAGTTATTTTTTTGATTTTGACTCTTTTTTCGACTGTAGCATTAAGTGCCCTTCCGGTATATGTCCAATGGAGAGAACTTGATCCGAAGAATGTTAGGGTTGAAAATGATATAACTTATATACAGTTGAAAGAAGTAGCCGGAAAGTTTGGAAAAGTTATTGATGTCGAAAACGAAGCTCTTGTGCTTATAAAACATGATAAATGGAAAGTCTTTCTTTTTCCAAAGAGTGGAATGTGTGTAATAAATAATCTTGAATCGTTCAACATTCAGGAAACTGACGCAAGGTTCTATGACGGTTCAATCTTTCTTTCTCCTCAGCTTCTTGCTAAAATACTTGATCTTGAGCTTATAGTAAGCTCAAAGGGTATCTATTTTAACAGATCTTTATCAAAAGTTCAGTCGATAAAAACTATAATACAAAAATCGCTTGTAAGGACTATTATTGAGCTTTCTGAAGATGCTGAATCAGAGATCTCACCATTGGTAAGCACTTATGGTTATCTTATAAAGATATTCGGTGCAGCTGTGCCGGAAACATTTTATTATGAAGAGTTTAACGATAAGATAAAGTACATAAAGGCTTATCATTATTCGGAAACAGAGGTATGGGTTAAGATAGTTCTTAATTATAAAGCCCAAGTGAATAAGATTATTGAAGACAAGAGAATAGTTCTTGATTTTACTTTTGAAGAAGTTGATGAGCCGGTGGTAGTAATCGATGCCGGACATGGTGGATATGATCCGGGAACTGTAGGTTTTTCGAAGTTGTATGAAAAAGATGTTGCACTGGCTGTTGCTCAGAAGGCGAAAGAACTTTTGAAGGAGTACAGTATTGATGTTAAGCTCATAAGAGAAGATGATACTTACATCGATCTTCATAAGAGGGCTACGATGTCAAATGATTTTGAAGCCGATCTTTTTATAAGTGTTCACCTTAATTCTTTTCCAGATGATAGAACTGTGAGGGGAAGTGAGGTATACTACTTTGATTTTTCTAAAACTGACTACGCAAGAAAGATAGCCTGGCGGGAAAATCTTGATCAGAAAAAAGATAAGCAGCTTATAGAAACTTGGGTTCACGATAAAGAAAGCTCTATAAGTGCTAGTAAGAAGTTCGGAGAGGTTTTGGAAAGTAATCTCAAGCTTAAGGGTATAAAATCAAGAGGAGTATCTCCGGCCGAGTTTGCAGTTCTGGCATATACCAGAAGTCCAGCTGTACTTTTTGAACTTGAATTTTTAAGTAACAATGTAGTTGAGGAAAATTTTAAGAACTCAAAGTACACAAAGCTTTTTGCTGAAATAATAGCGGATTCGGTTATAAAGTATTTCGATTTAAAAAAGTAAAATAATAAAAATAATTACAGGCATACGTTATTTGAAGTGAACCCCTTTAGTTAGACAGAATCTAACTAAAGGGGTTCACTTCATTCATGCCTGTTTTTTTTGGTGTATATGAGAAGTTCTATATCGCCATAGTTTCTTTTTTGCTCAAGGATAAAGCAGTTGCAGGAATAGTTAATCTCTTCCTTGTCAGATTTTTCAAGTAGAATAAATCCGTTGTCGTTAAGTATATCAGGATTAGAGTCTATATGCTGTAAAAGTTCACTGCAAAATCCAAGGTTAAAAGGGGGATCGGCAAAAATAACGTCAGCCGTTGTATTTTCAGAAAGAAATTTTTCTATAGCTTTGGAATAATCGATGTTCAAAACTGTAATTTTATTATCTATCCCTATAGTTTTAGCGTTTCTTATTATAGTTGAAACAGCTTTTTTAGAAATATCTATAATATAAGAACTCTCTGCTCCATTGCTGATAGCTTCAAACGAAAAAGAGCCAGAACCTCCGAAAAAATCAAAAATAATTGCTCCATTGAAATCAAACATATTCATAATAGACATTCTAAGCTGTCCTGTAGTATATCGAGTACGTTTGTCATCCACAGGGGAAAAACTTTTACCTCTAAGTGATCCTGTTTCTATTTTAAGAGCCAAAATAATCACCTCATATAGCTTTTATTAGTTTTAGCTTTTTTCCGTACTTTGAATAAACCTCTTTTTTCAAGTCCGGATACTTCTGCAGATTGGGATCATCGGATAGTAAATTAGATATATCGTTTCTTATGGAAGATATAAGCAAGATATCCTGTGAAAGATCAATAAACTTAAATTCATCTATTCCGTGCTGCTGAATATCAAAGAACTTTCCCGGACCTCTCCATGCCAGATCCATATCTGCCACTTTGAAACCGTCGGTAGTAGAAGCAAACTCAATTATTTTTTGTTTAGTTTCATCCCCGGTGTTGTCTGATATGATTAAAAAGCAATAGGATTGACGGTTACTTCTGCCAACTCTTCCGCGTAACTGATGAAGCTGTGATAAACCGAATCTCTCTGCGTGTTCAACAACCATAACGGTTGCCTGTGGAATATCTATTCCAACTTCAATCACCGTGGTGCTTACCAGTACATTCATACTTCCTTTGGAAAACTTTTCCATGATCTCATTTTTTTCAAAAGACGACATTTTTCCGT
>JAKJGQ010000094.1 GCA_022704305.1 Thermotogae bacterium
AAGATTGTCGATTATGGACTGTTTGTCAAAAGCATAAGAAAGAGCTACTCTGAAACTCGGATCTCTGAATACTTCTCTCTTTATAGGATCTTCGGTATTAAAGTTGAAGGCTATAAACTGTGCTCCCAGAGCCGGTCCGCCGACTTTGGTGGTCCATTTCTTTGCTGTTGCCTGAGCTTTCAGAGACGGAAACTCAGTTGCTGTAGGAGCCAAAAGGTCTATATCTCCTGCTTCAAACTTAAGTCTTGTGGTGTTCTGATCAGGGACGATAAGGTATATTATCTGATCAAGATACGGAAGCTGTACACCGTCTTTTGACTTTATATAGAAGTACGGGTTTCTTTCAAATACTATTCTTACACCAGGTTTATACTCTTTTATCATAAAAGGACCGGATGCAACAACTTTGTCTACCTGCTCAACTGTCCATGTCTGGCTGAACTTTGACGGATCTTCAACAATCTTTTCAAAGATATGCTTGGGGTATATCTCGGCTCTTCCGAACATAAGATAACCCTGTCTGAACTTTTCTTCGTAGGTGAACTTTACAGTGTCTGTTCCTACCTTTTCAATCTTAGGAAGCCTTTCCTGGCTGTCAAGGTAAGCTCCGTTTCCGTTAGCGGTCATATTCGGATTGAACCATATCTTATCAAAAGTAAATATGACATCATCAATCGTAAGATCATGACCATCACTCCACTTAAGTCCTCCTCTAAGCTGGAAGAAATAAGATATTCCGTTTGTGGTCTCCTCTTTCCAGAACTTCTTGGCCATACCCGGCTGGTCAGCAATACCTGTGTTGCTTGAATAAAGCAGAGTGTCAAGGAACCATGTGATCATATCTGTTGACGAAGTTTCCTGTGCCCATGCGGTGTTAAGTGTCTTTGGATCAGACAGTGCTGAAAGGTAAAGCACTCCACCTTTCTTACCTCCGGCAACATCTTCAATCAGCCACTCTGGTTCAGCTATCAATGCTACTGCACTTACTAATACCAATAAAACTACTAACAGCTTCTTCATACTATGCCCTCCCCTCTGAGTTATAGTTAATTATCCGCTGTTTATCTATTTAAACTTTTTTTTCTTTGTACTTGTAGCAGGCTACGTTATGCTGCATTCCAATGTCGTAAAAACCAGGATACTCACTTTTGCATTCCGGCATAACGTACTTACATCTTGGATTGAAGAAACATCCCTGCGGTCTGTTGATGGGACTAGGAACCTGTCCTTTTATTATAAACTGCTTTCTGTCCCTCTTTTTCTTAGGATCAGGAACTGGAGCAGAGTTCAAAAGAGCTTCTGAATAAGGGTGCATGGTTCTGTCGAATATATCGTCTGAGGCTGCCTGTTCAACCATTCGTCCTAAGTACATTATCCCAACTTTATCAGAGATATACCGTACAACACCCAGGTTATGAGATATAAAAAGGAAACCGGCATTCATTTCTTTCTGCAGATCTTTCAGGAGCTGTATTATCTGTGCCTGAACCGAAACATCAAGAGCCGAGGTCGGTTCGTCAAGTATAATCAGCTGAGGTTTTAGAATTATTGCTCTTGCTACTGCTACTCTCTGTCTCTGTCCGCCAGAGAACTGGTGCGGATATCTGTCGGCATGATAGCCTTTAAGACCTACCTTGTGCAGAATTTCCTGGACAAGATCGCTGGCCTCCTGTCTGTTTCTTACTACATTATGGAACATGAGAGGTTCACTCAGCATCTGTCCAACGGTCATTCTTGGATTAAGCGATGAAGTCGGATCTTGAAAAACTATCTGGACTGCACGTCTGAAGCTCATTCTTTTTTCTCTTATTCCTGAAAGCATATGATCGTAAAAAGCATTTTCACCTTTTTCATAAAAAAACTTAAAGTACTTCTTTTCATAGTCCTGCACGTTGTCTAAAGCATTTTCAACACTTTTATAGGTTTCAAGGTTGGCTTTGGCTCTTGCTACATACTCATTCTTCAGGAACTTTACTGCCTGTGCCTTAGGCATGAAGTAGAAGGATGTATCTTCGTCATTCAAAAAGACTCTTCCGGCAGATGGATCGTATATTCTGAGTATGGTTTTGCCTATGGTGGTTTTTCCGCAACCTGATTCACCAACAAGTCCGAATGTCTGGTTTCTGTCAAGAGAAAATGACACACCATCTACAGCCTTAAGGTAACCTACAGTCTTTTCAACTATGAATCCGTGTTTTAATGGAAAGTACTTCTTAAGATTATCAACTCTTAAAAGCATTATTTACCCCCCTCCGTTCCGCCTGCTTTGGCACCGCTTATGCTTACTTTGTTTACCTGCGGGTTAAAGCATCTCACCATATGATTTTCAGATATGCTGGTAAGTTCCGGCCACTCTTTTCTGCATCTCTCCGTTGCCCTTTGACATCTTGGCAGGAAAGGACATATTTCCGGAGGATTAAGCATTATCGGGGGTTGTCCCGGTATTGGTTCCAATTTTTCTTTCTTGATGTCATGACGTGGAATACATGACAACAGAGCGTTGGTGTAAGGGTTCATCGGATTTTCAAAAATGGTATTAACATCGGCGATTTCCATCTGGGTACCGCCGTACATGACCATTACCTTATCTGCAATTTCTGATATTACAGAAAGATCGTGGGTTATGTAAATCATGCCGCTTTTATACTCTTTTTGCAGATCCTTCATGAGTTCGAGAATCTGAGCCTGTATGGTAACATCAAGAGCAGTGGTAGGTTCATCGGCAACAAGAATCTCAGGATTGCATGAAAGACCTATTGCTATAACAATTCTTTGCCTCTGTCCTCCCGAAAACTGGAAAGGATAATCATCAATCCTCTCTTTTGGGTTAGCTATACCAACTTTATTTAAAAGTTCGATTGCCTTATCTCTGGCCTCATCTATTTTGACTCCCTGATGGAACACAATTGTTTCTATCATCTGGTCGGCAACTGTGTACATAGGATTAAGCGAAGCCATTGGATCTTGGAAAACCATACCTATATGTTTTCCTCTGATTCTGGTGAAGGTTTCATATTCCAGAGTAGCAAGGTTAACATACTCGTATGAACCATCTTTGCTAAACTCATTTGTTCTGAAAAGGATCTGGCTGGACGGAACAACGTATCCGGGTTTTCGGATCATGCCCATTACCGATTTCATTGCTACGCTTTTACCTGACCCTGTTTCTCCAACAACCCCTAAAGCCTCAGTAGTGCTTAAGTCAAAAGACACACCGTTAACAGCTTTGACGATACCTTCGGGTATTTTGAAGAATGTTTTTAGGTCTTTAACCTTCAATACTGGTTCATTCAAATTTCTCACCCCTGCGGTTTTATTTATCCTTTTTATATTATAATAGATATGAACTTTAAATGTCAAGTGTTACGAAGATATTATGTAAAGGATAATTTATAATACGTTAACCTAACGAATTTACTTCGTATCTTTCATAGATTATAATAGATATGAACAATAAATGTCAAGTCTTGTGAACGGAAAAATTAAGGTGTAAATTCAAAAAAACTTTACATAATCATATTAAATCTTTATTATGCTCAAAGCACTCATATATTATTCAGGAGGTTTTTATGAGACTGGACAAGTATCTTGCTGATATAAGAATAGTAAAAAGAAGGGTAGTAGCTCATGATATGTGTGAATCCGGAAAGGTAATGCGAAATGGAATGGCTCTTAAGCCGGGACATGAAATAAAAATCGGCGATACGCTGGATGTACAGCTGGCCAAGAAGACTCTTAAGATAACAGTCTCAGGTGAAAAAGACTTTGAAGTTATTCAGGAAACTATAAGGGAGAGTTAGTATCCTTTCTCGAGTCAGTGTACTTTTTTAGTCCATCCCAAAGTAATTCAAGCCTTTCTTTTATTTTTTTCTCAAAACCAATTTCTTTTGGGGAGAAAAAAATCTTGTTTTCCAGACCCTGGGGCATGCAGCTTTCTTTTATAAAGCCGTTGTAGCTGTGGGGATATTTGTACTGGACACCGTAACCTTGTTTTTCCATGAGCTTGTTGACGGCATTGATAAGCTTTGGGGGAACATGAACCGGGTTATTCTGCATAAACTCTCTTGCATTTACATATGCTGTGTTTACGGAGTTGGACTTTGGCATGGATGAAAGGTACAAAGTGGCATGTGCAAGAGGGAGATAGCATTCGGGGTATCCGATATTCTGAGTTGCTGTCATGGCAGAAACAGCCACCGTTATGGCCTGAGGATCAGCAAGGCCTATATCTTCACATGACAGCAGTACCATGCGGCGTGCTATGTACATGGGATCCTCTCCGTTTTCAAGCATGTAGGAAAGATACAGCAGTGCTGCATCGGGATCACTTGCACGCATGCTTTTTATGTAGGCGGATATGAAGTTATATTTGTCGTCCTCATTATAGCTTGTGTTGATATCGACTATACTCCGCAGGTCACTGGTGTCGATATTATCAGTGTTGTTTTGGGCTAAAGATTCTATAATATTTATTATTCTGCGCAGGTCGCCGTTGGAGTATTGTATCATTACCTTTCTGGCTTCCTGACTGATTTTGATCTTTGGATTAAAGAAGTTTTCTGTCCTCAAAAAAAAGTCTTCATACTCTTCGTCTTTAAGTAAAATGGTTTTAAATACAAGCAGGCGTGAAAGAAGAGCGGGATTTATAGTAACGGCAGGGTTTTCCGTTGTCGCTCCGAAGAGAATTATTTCTCCCTTTTCTATACCTAAAAGAAGGGTATCCTGTTCTGCCCTGTTGAGTCTGTGTACTTCATCAACAAATAAAATTTTTTGTTTTGAAAAAAGGTTTTCTCCTGCTGAAAGTATTTCTTTAATCTTTTTGGTGCCTTCAAGTGCACCTGAAAAAGAAAAAACAGAATAGTCTCTTTCGAGTTCTTTGGTAAGAGCAGAAATAATTGAGGACTTCCCGCTTCCGGGAGGCCCCCATATTATAAAAGAACGGGGTCTTTTTGCATTGACCCAATTTTTTAATATTTTTTTTACTTGGGAGTTGCCTACAATATCTTCTATTTTTAAGGGGCGCAACTGTTCATATAATGGTTTTATACCAGTCAACTGTTTCTCCAACTCCCTTTTCAAGATCGTATTTTGGTTCCCAGCTAAGAACCTTTTTGGCTTTAATATTTGATAGAAGGCTGTCTTTAATGTCTCCCGCCCTTTCATCTTTATATATTGGAAGGGAACTGTACCCTATTTTTTCTGATAGAACTTTGAAAAGTCCGTTTATAGTTGTAGGGGTATTAGTGGATATGTTTATTTTTTCGCCTGAGCCATTCATAAGAGCTTTAAGGTTTGCCATAACGACATCGCCTACATAGATGAAGTCTCTTGTCTGTTCTCCGTTACCGTATATGTTTATTTCTTTGTTCTTCAGCATATTTTCTGTGAAGATGCAGACTACTCCTGCTTCTCCTTTTGGAATCTGCCGTGGTCCGAAAACATTGGAATAACGCAGAACGGTATAGTCAAGGCCGTACTGGCGCGAATAGAACTCTATATACTTTTCACATGAAAGTTTGGCGATTGCATAAGGACTTATCGGGTTGGGGCAGGTATCTTCTGTGGTGGGTATAGGTACGGATTCACCGTAAACTGCTCCGCCTGTTGAGGAAAAAATTATTTTTTTGGTTCCGTACTTTTGGCACATCTTCAGAACTGTCAGTGTTCCCATAATATTCTGCTGAGCATCGAAAACAGGATTTTCAACAGAAGCTGGAACAGATATCTGTGCAGCAGTATGGATTACAAAATCAGGTTTATGTGAGTTGAAAATTTTTTCCATGACTTTTTCATCTGTTATATCCTGCTGGTAAAAAAGAGCAAGAGGAGAAAGGTTTTCGATACTGCCAGTAATAAGACTGTCTACGGCAATGACGCTGTGTCCCATATGTATAAGACCATCAACAATATTAGAACCTATGAAACCAGCTCCGCCGGTAACAAGGACTTTGGCTTTTTTAAAATCTTGTGTTTTCATGAGGTCAACTTCTCTAAGAAGTTCTGAGTGTAAGTCCATTTTTCCCTCCTATTAATTTTATGTCAACTATATTTTACCACATTTTAGATTTGCCGCAGAATCATACGTGTAATACTGTGATATAATTTCTCATATACTGCAGATTTTTGAGAGGTGCTAGTGTGTGTTAAAAAAGTTCTTTTTATCGGCACTGGTTTTTTTTATTTGTGCCGTTTTTCTTGTGTCATGTGCAAAATCAAGTGATTTTAAATATGATATCCTTATAGATAATAAAATTTCTCCGACAACCCCATTGTCCATAACAACTAATTTTACCTTTTCAAAAGTCAATATTACTATCGACGGTACCAAATTAAGTCTTGATTCTTCGCAGCTGCCATATGTTTTTGATGATTGCGGTGATGGAATTTATGATATTGGTATGGAATTTTATGGAATTTCTAATAATCTGCTCACCAAGTATTCAACAAATATAATTTATGACAGTACTTCCCCGAAAATAGATAAAATTGGTTGGAGTATTGTTTCCGGAACACTTCGCATTAGTATGAAAACTGTGGATTCTGATTTTTCTCACATGACTGTGACAGATCTTGTATCCGGTGATGAGTTCTATTCTGATACGGGAAAGCAGGATATTTTGTTGCGTAAAAATACCGGAGTGATAGAGTTTTTGATTTCAGTTTATGATGCTGCAGGCAATAAAAGTACCCAAAGTATTATGATAGACACTCAGATTGATAATAAGCCTGTT
>JAKJGQ010000095.1 GCA_022704305.1 Thermotogae bacterium
CAATGCGATGGAAAATGCTGTGGAGCTTAAGGTTCCTCTCAAGGTTGATGTCAATATATCCAAAAACTGGAAAAAATAAGGAGGAGAATGTTTTGTTTTCAGGAGATAAGGTTAAGCTCAGAGCGTATAAGAAAGAAGATGTTCCGCTTGCATGCGAGTATATAAACGACCCGGAGGTATCTTTGATGCTTTCACCTTTAATACCCTTTCCGTATAAGCTTGAGGATGAGTATAAGTGGTATGATTCACTGGGAATGGGCAGGGATGGAAAGTACAATTTTGCAGTTGAGAGAGTATCTGATGGTCTTTATATAGGTGGTTGCGGAATAAATGATATTGATTGGAAAAATTCTGTTGCAACAGTAGGGATTTTTATTTGTGCCAAAGAGTGTGGGAAGGGATACGGGACACAGGCGATGGGGCTGCTCGTTGATTTCATTTTTTCTCAGATGAATATACATAAGATAAAGCTTAACGTTTTCAGCTTTAATCATCGTGCTATAAAAAGTTATGAAAAGCTCGGATTTAAAAAAGAAGGGGTTTTGAGACAGGAAATATTCAGAAACGGGGAGTATTTTGATGAAATTGTGATGGGATTGCTCAAAGATGAACATTAATTGTTATTATTGTGGTATAATTTGATCTGAAACAATGTTAAAAATATCTTGATATTAAGGGGGAATATAGATGATGGAGTCTTTAAAAGAGATTGAACAGCTTATAGAAACACTTTCGGGAAAGTACAATGCAATAAAGGCCGAACAGAATAAGGTGAAGGAAGAAAAAGAAAAAGCACTTGCCGATTACAGGGAACTTTTTGTGGAGTATGAGAAGGTCTGCAAAGAAAAAGAAGATATGCAGAGAGTAATAGACTCGTTAAGATTAAAAGGCGAAGAAGCCGAAACCAGACTTCAACAGATAAAAAAATCAATTATGGACAAAATAAATGCTGAGCAGACTGAAGGATAACCTTATAGAATGATTAGTAATGTTTTATATTCTGTATGTTAACAAATGAGAGATAGAATAATCGGAAGGGTGGCTGATTTGAGTAAATCCTATAGGGATGTTCAGATAGAAATATTAGATAAGATTTATCGGTATAAAGTAGATGAATCATCTGATATGATTGATCCGGTTCTTTTGGAGATAAAAAACGAAGTGGAAAAGTATATAGATAAAGTCGGGAAATCAAAACTTGATGAGGTTCTGGTTCTTCTTCTTCTTAACGAGAAGCTGGAAAATATGAAGACTAAATCCCAGCTTGACGGGTTGGTAAGAAAGATAGGAGATATTGTTGACCCCATTCAATCTTATACTGAAGAAAGGTAGCCTTTCTTGACAGGAGTGAAATTAATGAGAGTAGGTTTTTTTGACTCGGGGCTTGGAGGATTAACCGTACTGAAAAAAGTGGTTGCGAACTTTGGGAACCACCAGTATTTTTATTTTGGTGATACCCTTAGGGTGCCCTACGGATCCAAACCTATAGGCTATCTGGCTGAACTTTTAGAAAAAACCTTGGATTTTTTTGAAGATCTGAACATAGATATTCTTATTTCAGCTTGCAACACATCCGATTCGCTTGTTAAAAACAGGATAGTCAATGTTGGAAACCGTAATTTCAGATATATAAGCATCATTGATAACGGTATAAGACAGATATCGGCTAATGAAAGAGTTCTTCTTTTAGCAACAGAAAACACTGTAAAATCCGGCAGCTACAGAGACGGTCTGGTAGAAAAGGGGATAGGCAAGCTTACTGAAAAATCATGTCCTCTTTTTGTCCCTCTTATAGAAGAAGGGTTCTGGTACGGTCAAATGGCGGAATCGATAGTCAGGTATTATCTTGAAGATTCCAACAGCGGATTTGATAAGATTATTCTTGGATGTACACACTATCCTATTCTTAAAAAACATATCATAAAAAACATTACCGCTGAGATAATAGATCCTGCAGACGGAATCATAAAAGAACTTGGTACTTCTTACAATCTTAAACACAGTAGCGGTCTTCCCAAGATAAACTTCTATATTACCGGGGACGTTGAAAAGTTCAAGGTTCTTTCAGGCAGGTTCTTGAGAACGGTTTATTTCAGAGGCTATTACTTTAAAATGGATCTAGAGACCAAAAAGTATTATTATTTCAGATAACAGCGGGTGATCTAGTGAAGGAAAATCCAACCATATATCTTATAACGGGGCTTTCCGGCGCAGGAAAGACTTTTTTGCTTAAGGCCATGGAAGATGAGGGATACTATACAGTTGACAATGTTCCGCCTCATCTCATAAAAGACATGATAAACATTATCTGCACCAGCGAATATTCAAAAGTCGCTGTGGTAAGTGATATAAGATGGAAAAACACAAAAGATCTAATAGATGTTTTTCTTAATATAGAGAGTTATGTCAATCAGTCCGTGAATATTAAAAAAGTATTTTTATATGCAGATAAGCAGATTCTTATGAAAAGATTCATGCAGTCAAGACGCGGACATCCTTTGGGAGTACCTACAGAAGAGGCTATAGAAAAAGAGATGCAGCTTTTAAATCCTATAAAGGAGATATGCGATATAGTACTTGATTCTTCCAATACGGAACCATCACAGCTCAGAAAGCGTTTTTTTGAGATAATAAATGAAGGAAAAAGAACTCTTAAACTGAATATAGTGAGCTTTGGATTTAAGTACGGTTATGTTGAAAACAGCGATTATGTTTTTGATGTGAGATATCTTCCTAATCCGTATTATATTTTTGAAATGTATAAACTTACAGGGTTAGATCACCAAATAGGAGAATATCTTGAAAATTTTGAACAGACAGGTGAGACTGTCCGCAGGTTGTTTGATTTTGCCTGCTTTGTGCAGGACAATTACTCAGAGTCAGGAAGGATTGAGGCTTATTTCTGTATAGGCTGTACTGGAGGAAAGCACAGGTCCGTTTATATAGCCCAAAGAATATATGAACTCATGAGAGAACAGAATAGAGAGGTAAGTATTTTTCACAGAGACATGATTAAGGAATGATATGAATGACCAACCTTGTTGCAATCGGAGGAGGAACAGGATTAAGCCAGCTTCTGAGGGGGCTCAAATGGTATGAAGAGCTCAGTATAGTTTCGATAGTAGCTGTTACGGATGATGGCGGAAGTTCCGGGATAATAAGGCAGGATTTTGAAATTCCTCCGCCCGGCGATGTCAGAAACAACATAGTGGCACTTGCGGAAAAGGAATCACTTATAACTGATCTTCTTTCATACAGATTTGAAGAGGGTTTCCTTGGAGGACACAATCTTGGAAATATTATTCTCTTGGCTCTTACAAGGATAAACGGTAACAGTTTTCCGCTAGCGGTAAAAAGTTTATCAGATTTTCTGAATACTAAGGGTAGAGTACTACCCTGTTCTTGCGATATGCTCAGACTGGTGGCATCTTTTGAGAATGGTGATGTGGTTTTCGGCGAAACCAGTATAAACCGTCATGGAGGAAAGATCAAGGAAGTGTGGCTTGATACTGTTGCGGAACCATTTTCAGAAACCATAGCCTCACTTGAAAAAGCTGACCATATAGTTCTTGGTCCGGGTTCATTGTATACCAGCATAATAACAAATTTTCTTGTCCGAGAGGTAAAAGAAACGATAAAAAAATCCGGAGCAAAGCTTATATACATATCCAATATAATGACTCAGCCCGGAGAGACAGAAAACTATACCCTAAGTCAGCATGTAAGCCAGATAGAATACTATATGGGTCGTAAAATAGACAAAATAGTGGTAAACGATTCTTCCTTTCCTTCGGATGTGCTTGAGAGGTATAAAGAAAAAAATTCAGTTCCGGTTTTACAGGATATGTGTGACAGTAGAATAATCACAGGCGATATTGCTTATATAATAAATCGTGAAAAGCCTATAATAAGGCATGATTCTAATAAACTTGCGAAAATAATAGTCTCTCTTTTGGAGTAAAAAAATGTCAACCTTTTCTGAAGATCTTAAAATGTCACTTGTAAATACAGAGTTCCTTTATCCTGTAGTTGAGCTTTATGGAGCTATAAAAGGTAAAGGCGATTTTGTGATTGAAGGAGAAAACCGGCATCTCAAAATAACGGTAAGCTCCATGAACTCAATGAAAAGGGTTTATAAGCTTTCAAGGGAGCTTTTCGGCGAATGGATAGCCGCATATGTTAAAATGGAAAGAAGGCTGCGTATAGGGAGAATGGGAGAGATACTCCTTAATCTTGAGTATGTCGACAAGGTTCTTTCTGGGGAAGGAATATCTATATATGAAGATTCTGTTCCCGAAGTTATAAAAAATGATCCTGTTAAGTTTGGAGTTTTTCTTAAGGGGATGTTTCTTACAACAGGATCGATATCTATGAAGTCTTCCTATCATATGGAATTTTTTACAGATATAAGCGAAAACTATGCGGATGATCTGATAAAGGTTTTCCAGACTCTTGCGGGAGTCAAGGCCAACTATCTTATAAAGAACAATAAAATAAAGCTTTATATAAAATCAAGTCAGGATATAATAAATGTTCTGGAACTGATGCAGGCTCACAGGACGATTGAAAAGCTCCAGGAAACTTTAAGGGTAAGGTATCTGAAGGGAAGTGTCAGCCGTACCATAAACTTTATCAGTGCCAATGCTGAGAAAACAGCTCAGAGCTCTTCTAATCAAATAAACGATATAAACTACATAAAACAGACTGTCGGGCTGAACTCGCTTGACGAGAAATCGCAAATTATTGCTCAGTACAGGCTTGAAAATGAAGAAGACAGTCTCAAGGATATGGCGGATGCGCTTGGAATGTCAAAATCAACTTTATATAACAAGTTGAAAAAGATATCTGAAATTGCTCAGGAAATAAGAAAGAATAAAGAATAATTCTTTGCTTGTGGGGTGAAAGTATGAAGTGTCCTTTTTGCGGATACGAAGACTCTAAAGTTCTTGACTCAAGACCCGTAGGTGACGGAGTATCAATAAGGCGCAGGAGAGAATGTATAAGCTGTTCGGGAAGATTCACAACATATGAAAGGTATGAAGACAACAAGATACTGGTGGTTAAAAAAGACGGAAAAAGAGAGCAGTTTGACTCGAAAAAGGTGATGAACGGAATTATAAAAGCTTGTGAAAAAAGACCGGTTACATATGAACAGATAGAGGATATGGTTGCTAAGATAGAGGATAAGCTAAGAAAATCCGGAAAAATTGAAGTTCAATCCAAGGATATTGGCGATATGATTATGGAAAAACTAAAAATTGCTGATCAGGTTGCTTATGTGCGTTTTGCCTCTGTTTACAGAGAGTTCAGGGACATAGATCAGTTTCTTGCTGTTATTAGAGAGTTGAAAAATTAACCAGTCTTTAAGGAGGTACAAGTATGAGTGATACAGTTGTTAAACTTACTAAGGAAGGGTATGAAAAGCTGAAAAAAGAAAGAGACGATCTAAAAGAAAAACTAATGGGAGAGATAGCCTACAGAATAAAAGAGGCAAGGGAGCTCGGAGATCTTTCTGAAAACAGCGAGTATGAAGAGGCTAAAAACGAGCAGGGAAAGATTGATTCCAGAATAAAAGAAATAGAGTATATACTGGACCATGCTGAAATAATAGAAGAGGAAGAAGACTCTTCCGTCGTAGGAATCGGTAAAAGAATAAAGATAAGGGATATGGCTCTGGAGAAGGAAAAGCAGGAAAAAATAATTACCCTTGTAACCTCACAGGAAGCCAATATAAGAGAAGATAAGATAAGTGAAGAGTCTCCTATAGGAAAAGCCATAAAAGGCAAAAAGGTAGGAGAAACCATAACTGTAAAAACCAATTCAGGCAGCAAAAAAATAAAGATAGTTCAGATTATAAATGAGGATGCAGGAAAAAGGTGAACAGATAATTTGATAATAACCGGAGGTGTTTTCTAATATGGATATCAGGCAACAACGTATAGATGCGATAAACGAGCTTAGAGAAAAGGGGATAAATCCGTTTCCCTACAGTTTTAAAAAAGATATGTCCTGTGAGCAGATACAAGGAAAATATGACGGAGTTATCCAGCCTGAGCAGATGATAGAAGCTGACAAGATTTCTTTTGCCGGAAGAATCATGACGATAAGG
>JAKJGQ010000096.1 GCA_022704305.1 Thermotogae bacterium
ACGTTTGATAATACTTCACCTGAAGCATTATCGTAAGCCTGGTGCACATCGAAAGTATCCGGACCGCCAATAGTTGCTTTAACTATTGTATCAGGATTGGTAATAGCACCAAAGATGAAAACTACTGACAACAATACCGCAAATACCGCTAAAGTTTTCTTCATTCAACTTTCCCCCCTTATATCAGTCTTTGTGTTTACATTTCCTAAAATATTTCATCATGAATATTTTACCATAACTCAAAATTAATTGCAACAGTTAAGTCAACAAAGTTGAAAATATGGCATGAAAGTTTTCTGGAAGATTGACAATTGTAATAAGATACTTTTTTAATTAGGATGTAATAAAAAAGTATATTGACTTGACCGGAAAAATATGATATACTTTTCACCAGAACTTAAGGGTGTATAGCTCAGCGGGAGAGCGCTTCCCTGACGCGGAAGAGGCCGCTGGTTCAATCCCAGCTGCACCCACCAATAAAAGATCGGGGTAATACCCCGGTCTTTTTTATATTTTTATTTTATAAGAGTTGCGAAAAAGCTCCTGTATTCTTTGTTCATAGTTATTTTATCCCCTTCGTGAAAGATGAACTTTTCTTTATCCTTGGGAGCATTTCTTGTTATGGCACTTACCAGTGCAGATACAGATTTTTTATTTTTAAGCTTCAATTGTGAAACTATAAAATCTGAATCAACTTCGCCATAAACAGTAAGAAGTTTAAGAAAATCCATGGAAAGCGGTTTAAGATTTTTGATGTAAATTTTTATCTCATCTTCGCGCCATGCAAATTTTTTTTCTCTTTTCAGTATATTTTTAAAACCTGTTATTCTTTTTTGAAGATCATTTGAAAAAAGATAAAAAATATTTTGGCTTTCAATGTCAGAATAATCAAGTATATCTATAAACTCCTTAATTTCAGATATGGTAATTTTCAGACCAATTGATTCGGTTCCATACTTAAGGGTTTTATGATCATAAACAATATTTATTTTTGAAAAAATTACTACTGCCAGCATATCCAAAAGACAGTCTATTACTTCGTAATCATCTGTTTCTTCAAGAAAAGATATTATTTGAAGAAAATCTGTTTTGGTTTTTAGCTTTGAAAAAATTTCTTCTTTAATCTTTCGAATGTTATCATTTTTGATCAGATCCCTTCCTAGAAAACTGTAAAGAGTCTTCAGAGTGTGGTAGTACATTTTATCCCCCTGTCTGCAAAATAACTGCCATTTATTGTATAATCTATTATAACACATATACAACATATAAAATTCGGAGGAATTTCCATGATTAAACAAGTTACTGTAGATGAAAAAAATTATTATAAGCGACTGGATAAATTTTTACGAAATAATTTTTCCGAGCTTAAACTGGGAACTATATTTATGCTTATCAGAAAAGGAAATGTCAAAATAAACGGCAAAAAAGCAAAGCAGAATGAAACCGAGCTTTTTATAGGCGATGATGTACAGATATTTATTAATGATCGGCTTGAAGATATATCTAGGCCGGAAGTTCCTCAGTTTAAGCCAAGATATATGGATCTTAAAGTTCTTTATGAAGATGAGTATATAATCGCTGTAGATAAACCTCCGAAAGTTTCTATGCATCCTGGTAGATCGGAAGAGATGGTAACCCTTATAGAAGCTCTTATATTCAGAGCATCTCAAGAGTATGAGCCTCATCTAGTACACCGTTTGGACAAGCATACTTCTGGAGTGGTTGTTGTAGCAAAGACAAAGCAGATTGCGCGAGAGCTTACTGAAATAATAATGAATAGAGAAACAGACAAATATTATATAGCTTTATTGAGCAAAAATCTTAAAAACGCTAAGGGGACTCTTAACTCCATTGTTGATGGAAAGGATGCTGCTCTTGAGTATACTGTTGAAAATGTCTATAAAAATCTTATGGGAAGTTTTCCTCTGGTCAATGTACATCTTCTTACTGGAAGAAAACATCAGATAAGAGTTCAGTTTTCTCAAATATCGTCTCCTGTTCTTGGAGATGATATTTATGGAGATAAAGATTATAACAGG
The DNA here is from genome assembly GCA_022704305.1 of Thermotogae bacterium. Lineage (GTDB taxonomy): Bacteria > Thermotogota > Thermotogae > Petrotogales > Petrotogaceae > UBA5851. The sequence continues at coordinate 2,040 of JAKJGQ010000096.1, forward strand.
AAAGCAAAAAATCTTTTTGGTTTGAAAAGGTACTTTCTGCATTCAACGAGGCTTTGTTTCAACTACAGAGGCAAAAGATACGATATAAGTTCACCTCTTTCAAACGATCTTGAACAAGTATTGGAAAAAGTTGAGAATATGGGGGGGGGAGCCTGAATTGAAATTTGAATTTTTGGCAGGTATGAGAAAATATCTTTTTATATCTCTTTTTATTTTTGTGATAGTATTTTCAGTTATTGCCTCCATATATGATGTAAAAAGTATGGAAGAGTACTTTTTTTTTCCGGAAGAGGAGCTGCTCGAAAAAACAGTGTATACTGGCATTACTTTTTATATTTATAACAACAGCGTTATTCTTAAGGAGCTTGATGCAGAAATTATTAAAGAGGCTTCAATACTGCCTTTTTTGTCATATTTGAATAGCAGTTATAACAGGATATTTGTAACTGAGTTCTCAGATTTTGAAAAGTACTTTAATCAGATCAAAGATAAAATTCCATTGAGCATAAAAAACAAGATTTTTTATGTTCATTATATAAAAAACGCAGAAATTGATAAATTTGATGATGATACCATTGTTCAGAGATTTCTTAGGGCGCACAGGGAGAGACGCATTTCTTATTTTCTAATGCCTATTAATCCAAGGACACAATCAATAAAGCTTGCTATAAAAAACGATATTGGTTCAAATGAAAGCTTTGAAATAGTCAGGTATAAACCATATTTCTGGATTACGTGGGTAGGATTTGGATTTATTTTTGCAATTTTTATGACATATAATCCAATAATTTCTGTTATATACGCATTGATGTATATGTTTTTTAATGCATGGTCCTTCACATTTGCAGCATCGGTTTTTTCGGCTGTTATTTTTTTCAAGATCTCTTCCAAGAACGTATTTAAAATAATATTTTTTGGTCTTCTTTTAGGAACTGCAGTATATTCAAGTGCTTATACATATGAGTATATATATAAGCTGACCAATGTGCGCGGAGTTAAGATACTTCTAATGTTTCTTTTAGTATTGGTTTTTATAAGGTATTTCAGGACTATTTCCTTTAAGCAGCTTGAACTTAAGAAAATCGTACCTCTCTTTTTGGCTTTATCTGCCGGGATTGTCTTTTATATTATGAGAAGCGGCAACTGGGTCTTTGTAAGTAATTTTGAAAGAAAAGCAAGAGATATACTTGAAAAAATACTTATAGCAAGGCCAAGGAGCAAAGAACTGTTGGCATATATATTTTTTTATACCAAACCATTAGGCGGTACGGAAATACTTTGGCGAATGATGCGTGCAGTTCTAGTGATTTCAATTCTAGATACTTTCCTTCATATTCACTCTCCGATTTACCTGGGAATTTTGAGAACTCTTAACGGCTTTGCCGCATCTTTCATTATTTTAGCATTAATTGAACTTATAAAAAAAATAAAAACTCCGGGTAGAAGATAACTTGACCCGGAGTTTTTTCTTAGAGGATGGAAATACCAATTATTGCATGAAAGTTTTTCTGTACTGCTTAACACCTTCGCCTAGTATATAGCAAGCTTTTTTTAATTTATCTGGTTCCAGGACATAGGCTATACGTATTTCTTTTTTCCCGAATTCATCGTTTGTATAAAAACCGCTTAGCGGAGCAACCATAACTGTTTCATTTTCTACAGAAAAATCTGAAAGCATCCATTTTATGAATTTTTCACTATCGTCTACAGGAAGCTCTACTGAAACATAGAAAGAGCCTTTAGGCATTTTCATTTTAGCGCCTTCAATCTTTTGAAGTTCGCAGAAAACAGCATCTCTCCTTCTCTGGTACTCTTGTCGCATTTCTTCCAGGTATGAACCTCCAAGGTCGTTAAGGACTCCTATTGTTCCATACTGTTCAAGTACAGGAGCACAGAGTCTTGACTGTGCAAACTTCATCGACTGCGCAAAAACTTCTTTATTCTTTGTTGCCAAAACACCTATTCGTGCACCGCACGCACTAAAACGTTTTGATATGCTGTCTACGATTATTGTCCTGTCATACTCTCCAAACTCCATGGCAGATACATGGTTAAGTCCGTCAAAAGTGAACTCTTTATAAACTTCATCGGATATAAGATATAAATCGTGTTCTTTTGCTATTTCTACAAGAGTCTGAACTTCGGCTCTCGTGTAAACGGCGCCGGTAGGATTAGATGGATTAGAAAAGAGTATGGCTCTTGTCTTGGAAGTTATCTTGCTTTCTATTTCATGCTTTGAAGGAAGAGCATATCCGTCTTCGGCCTTTGATCTGGCGGCTGTAATTTTGATATTCAGCATTTCGCAAAAACCTCGGTAATTGGCATAAAAAGGTTCAATTGTAAGAATTTCATCGCCGGGATCGGCAACTACTGACAATGCAAAAACAATGGCTTCACTTCCCCCATTTGTGACAATTATTTCTTCAGCAGAAAAGTCCATATTCCATTTTTTATAGTATTGAGAGAAAGCCTGTCTTAACTCCATAAGTCCTGCAGAATGTGAGTAGGCTAGAACTTTGGGGGTAAATTTTTTGACAGCATCATAGAACTGCTGTGGAGTTGGAAGGTCGGGCTGTCCAATGTTAAGATGGTACACTTTTTTACCTTTACTTTTTGCCTCATCTGAAAATGGAATAAGCTTCCTTATAGGAGAAGCCTGCATCTGTAAAGCTCTTTTTGAAAAGTTCATTAAAATACCTCCACCACATATGAAATTTTTTTCATATAAATGATACTATTTTCGTATTTTAATATCAAAGTCTAAAAAGCGTAGTTATAGACAGCAATTACCGAATATTAAAGATAGCCATCAAATAATTAGCTAAATTAATTAATATTTATCTGAGTTAGCCTGAAATGTTTTCTAATATTAAATTTTCTTAATTTCTAAAAAATCTTTTTTAGTTTTTTCACAATAAAAATCTTTTGTTTTCAGCTGTTTTAAAGATATTAGATAAGAATTATCTCCAAATATGTGAAAGTTAACACAAAAAAGAGATATGATTTCATTTTGTAAATTACAATTATGACTGTATTTTCGGAAAAACTGTTGGATATTTAAAAATTAAACTTAATATGTTATAATTTCCTTGGAGGTAGGCCGATGGTTGATTTTGAAAATACGGTTTATGTTGCAATTGACTTTGAAACAACAGGACTCAGACCAGATCTGGGTGACAGGATTATAGAGATAGCAGCCTTCCCTATATATAAAGGTCAGATAAGAACGGACTATTCTTTTTACTCTTTGGTAAATCCCGAGGTAACGATACCTAAAGAGGTTTCGCATTATCATAAGCTTAATAATATTCATATTGCAGACGCACCCTTGCTGAGTGAAGTTATAAGGGATTTTAAAAATTATCTTTCGGATTCGATTATTATTTCTCATAATGCTGCTATGGATCTTAGATTTATGGATGTGGCAACTAAGGAAGCAGGTCTTCTGCCAATTAGCAATTATTATGCAGATACGCTTAAGATGTCAATGTATTTTTTTGATGAAGGACCTTATAATTTAGGATATCTGAGCAAAAAGCTTAATCTTGGGATAAACAGCTTTCATAGAGCCTGTGATGATGCCATGGCTACAGCCAGACTGTTCCTTAAGCTTGTAAAAAAATACTCTGTCCGTAATTTAGGTGATTTTCTAAAAAGATGGGAGGGATAATATGATAAAAAACTATGTCATTGATACCAATGTTTTGATTCATGATCCCAGAGCTATTTTCAAATTTCAGGATAACAACATATTTATTCCTTTTCCTGTCATTGAGGAGATAGACAAGCTTAAAACCAGAAGAGACAAGGTAAGTGAGTCAGCGAGGAGTATAAATAGGATACTTGATGGATTGAGAGGCGAAGGTAATCTTAAGGACGGAATAAAGCTTGAAAATGGCGGCTTTTTAAGGGTTATGGCTGTAGAACCTCAGAAAAGCATTGATATTCCAAGGTATCTGGGAACATCTCCTGATGATTCGATACTGTACTATGCTA
>JAKJGQ010000097.1 GCA_022704305.1 Thermotogae bacterium
TGTACATGATATGTTTTTCATTTATGTTTCATAAAGCTTAAAAAAACAACCGGACTTTCAATGTATCTTGAAAGTCCGGTTGCAATTTTCGGTCTAGTTCTGCATTCTTATTTCCTGCCACACTTTGTTGTAAAGTTCTATATCTTTTCCCAGATCCATTATAAGTTCACAGTTATCAAGTTCTCCCTCTTTATACATGGGCTGCACCGTTATAAACTCCCTGGCAGGGATGTTTATAGAGGGAAGTTGTACGTAATCGCTTATCTGGGCATATATTTTAGGTTCATATATGTAGTTCATGAATTTATAAGCTAATTCTTTGTGTTTACTGTTTTTAAGCATAACCATATTATCTATCCAAAGTGTTCCGCCTTCTTTGGGAATGAAATAATCTGTATTTTTAAGCATTTCTTCATCAAGCTCAAGGAAGATACTGTCACCATAGCCATGTATCACGTAGTACTCAGAGTTGGCATAGTTCTTTGCGTTGGAAAGTCCATCAAACTTGAGTATATTTTCCTTCCACTTTAATACAAGCTGTTTTGCCTGTTCAAGCTCAGCTTCCTTTACGGTATTTACCGAGTACCCCAAAAACTTTAGAGCTGCACCGAGGGTCTCTCTCATATCGTCTAAAAGAGACATCTTTCCTTTGAGATCTGAACGTTCAAAGATAGTCCAGCTATGGTCATACTCTTTTACATACTTGGTGTTGACCGCAAGCCCCGTAGAGCCTATCATATATGGCAAACAGTACTGCTGGTTAATGTCGTATGACATCTTCATAAGTGATGACTGTTCTATATTTGAGAGGTTTGGCACCTTGGCTTTATCTAGTTTTTCAAGCATATCTTCATTTATCATGATCTGGGCATAGTCGGCAGAAGGAAATATTATATCATAACCTGTACCGCCCGCTTTAAGCTTGGCATACATCTCTTCATTCGAAGAGTAAAAATCATAAACAACATCGCAGTTGTACTCTTTCTCAAAGCTCTGTACAACTTCCTGAGGAATGTAGTTAGCCCAGTTATATACGTATAACTTTTCTGGCTGTTTATTACAGCTTGTAAGAACTAAAAGAACTGCCAGAACAAAAAAAGCAAAAGTTAAAAACTTTTTCACTTTTTAAATCCTCCTTTTTAAGAAAACATATATTTGTAAAACCTTCTTGTTGAAACAGCAAGAAGTATTGTGCTTGCTATAAGAACTACAGAAACAGCATTTATAATCGGTGAAACTCCAAAGCGTATCATCGAGTTTATATACAGCGGTAATGTTGATGAACCAGGTCCTGAAACAAAAAAGGTTATCACAAAATCATCCAGCGAAAGAGTAACAGCCATAAGGAAACCTGATATTATGCCCGGCATCGATATTGGAAGAATGACCTTAAAAAGTGTGTCTATTTCTTTAGCTCCCAGATCATAGGCAGCTTCAATTATAGAGTAGTCAAACTCTTCAAGTCTTGCCATGACTATGAACAGCACATACGGAATACTTACCGTGGTATGGGCTATAAAGATGGTCAGAAGGCTCAGCGGTATTTTGAACATAACAAAGAATATTAAAAGGGAAACACCCATTATTATCTCTGGCATTATAAGAGGAAGATATGACGCAACCTGGATGTATTTCTTACTTCTGAACCTGTACCAGTACATGCCTATAGCTCCCAATGTCCCTATTGCAGTGGATACGAGGGACGAGAAAATCGCAATTATCACACTGTTGAAAACGGCCTTCCACAGTTCTTCAGACTCAAAAAAAAGCTTCTGATACCATTTAAGAGAAAACCCGCTCCAAGCCATCGTTTTTCCTTCGTTAAATGAAAAAATTATGAGAACAGCTATCGGAAGATAGAAAAATATCATGGTGAGAATAAACATAGTAAATGAAAATCTGTGTTTTTCTTTCATATGGACTCTTCACCTGCTTTCTCTCTTACAACAAGCTTTTTAATGCTCTCAAGGTTATTTTTATTAAGCTTTAGAAATAAGAGTACTCCAATCATCGTTATCACCGTAAGCACAACTGATATAGAGGAGGCCAGCGGCCAGTTCCTTGTTGTGGTAAGTTCACGTGATATTATGTTGCCAAGCATCATGGAGTCTTTTCCTCCTACAAGCATCGGTATTACATACGACCCTAAAGCAGGAATGAATGTAAAAAGTATAGAGGTTGCAAGACCTCCCTTTATATTGGGAAGTAACACCTTAAAAAAAGCCTGTGCCTTGGTTGCTCCCAGATCTCTTGCTGCTTCCAGAAGTGAAAAGTCAAACTTTTCAATAGATGAGTAAAGCGGCAGTATGGCATATGGAAGGTATGTGTATATTATAACCAGAATTACTGCATACTGGTTGTATAGGAACTGTATGTATGTATCTATAACCCCCAGCTTTACGAGTATGTTGTTTACAAATCCGTTATTGCCTAGTATGGCAATCCAAGCATATACACGGATAAGAAAGTTTGTCCAGAACGGTATTATTACAAGCAAAAGAAGCTGGTTCTTGTGCTTGTTCCTTGCGATATAGTACGCTGTGGGAATGGCGAAAAGAACTGTAAGAAAGGTTGAAATTACAGATATATAAACCGTTATCCATACAACGTTTATAAAGCTCGTGTTGGCAAGTGCCTTGTATCCTTCAAGGGAAAACTGCCATTGGACACCGCCGTAAGTTGCTTTTGTGAGAAAGCTGTATATGAATATTATACAGGTGGGAACTATGAAAAATATGGTTATCCAAAGTCCTAAAGGCAAAGAATAAACCGGGCCGTAGTTTTTCTTCATTCTTCCTCGACCTCGACTATGAAACCGTCATCGACATTCCACCAGATAAAAACATCTTCATTCCACTTTATGGGGGTTTCATCCAGAAGATAATTTACATGCTGTTTATAAACTTTAAAACTGAACTTGCCTGATTTTACAAAGTATTTGCTCTGAAATCCTGAATATATTACTTCGTCAACTCTCCCGTGCAGAACATTAAACTTGTCTGGAAGATTTTCTGGCATCTGTTTGGTTATTCGTATCTTTTCAGGTCTTATTGTAAGTTTTACCACATCATTTATTTTAAGGGGTTTGTCAAGATATACAAAAAGCTCTCCCAACTCCTTTATTTCTATTTTGGCATACTCTTCATTTACCTGGTTCACGCGTCCTCGCAGAAAGTTGGTCTCACCCAGAAAACTTGCTACAAATGAATCAGCCGGACTTTCGTATATCTGATGGGGAGTACCTATCTGGAGAACTTCACCGTCGTTCATTATGGCAACCCTGTCTGATACACTGAGCGCTTCCTGCTGATCGTGAGTAACGTATATAAAGGTTATGCCCACTTCATCGTGAATGGAATCAAGCTCAATAAGCATATGCTGTCTGAGTTTGGCGTCAAGAGCACTCAAAGGTTCATCTAAAAGTAAAACCTTCGGCTCTCCTATAAGTGCTCTGGCTATGGCAACTCTTTGTTTCTGCCCGCCGGAAAGCTGCGAAGGATATTTTTTGGTGTGCATATCCAGTTTAACAAGTGAAAGATACTTCTCTACCTGTCTTTTTATCTCTGATTCGCTTATCTTTAAAAGCCTGAGGGAAAAAGCGACATTCTCAAAAACTGATAAATGGGGAAAAAGCGCATAGTTCTGAAAAATTATATTCACAGGTCTTTCATTTGGCAAGATCTTTATAAGATTCTGACCGTCAAGATATATTATACCTTCACTCGGATCTTCAAAACCTGCTATAATCCTTAAAAGAGTAGTTTTACCACAACCGGACGGACCTAATAACGAAAAAAACTCTCCTCTCTGGATTTCAAAACTTGCGTTTTCTACGGCAACAAAATCGCCAAATCTTTTTGTTACATTTTCTACCCTTATCTCGCTTCCCTTCAACTTTCCAGCCTCCTTTACCGTAATTTCCAAAACTGCTTCGCTGCTGTTGATAAGCGAAGTTCCAAACTGCTTTTTTGTACCAGAATATTATACATTAATTTTAACTTTTTTTGTTTTCCTAATTATTTCTTTTAGTTAAGAATACTGCAATCCATTCAGATTTAGACTTCAGACGTTAAAATATACAACAAAACATATAATAACAAGAAAGAAAAAAGTAACATTATTTTCCTTTTTGTGTAGTATAATTTTTTTTACTATAAGATCAAGGAGCATAAAAATGGATAATGAGTTTGAAGGAAGTTTCGAGCAGGATTTTGACGGTTTTATGAGAGAACTCTTCAAAAACAATCCCGAACTGAAAAATTTTAATCTTGACATGCTTAAGTCTATGGATAAGGAACAGTCAGCAGAGCTTATCCAGAAGCTTGTTTCTGCTTCAAAAAAGTTTGTTGATGCTGAAAAAGATGTACAGCAAAGAGTTGCAGACAAGATTGATTTTGAACCCAAAGATCTGATTATAGACTTTGACAACTATATAAAAACCTGTATGAACTTTCCCTTTGCCATAACGGTAACGGAGGATGTTCTGGACAACGAAGATGAAAATGGTGTTCTTAAGGGACAGTTCTTCGGCAAAAACCTTGATATACCTTATTCCAACATATATGAACTGATATCTATAAAAAAACTTATTTCAATGAATTTTGCAAAGCTTATACGCACGAATATCAACAGTTTTCTGCCTATACGTTCAGAACTTTACTCTTATATAAGCAACAGTACAAAAGATTTTCTGAAGAGTCTTGAACTTGAGGAGCTGTTTTTCATCAAAGATATACGTGAGTTTAATATGATTATTGAACTGAAAAACAAGAAATATGACTCTATTATTGAATTTTACAACGATCCGCAGCTTGAAGATGAAAATGAAAAGCTACGTAATATGAAGTTGCTTTTACTGACAGAATTTGCTATAATCGTTATTGAAAGTTAAAGCAGTACCTGTTTATACGCCAGGGGAGCTGGTTACCTAACAGCTGAGAGGATGTACGAAACATCGACCCTGACACCTGATCCGGACAATACCGGCGGAGGGAGGCGTTGATGAAAAATATCAAATGTATCCCTCGTTTATCGAGGGATTTTTTATTTTATAAGGAGGTATTTAAATGAAAAAATGGTTGGTACTGGCAGTTCTTCTGATCGGCATAGCCGCATTTTCTGTCTCACAGCTTAATGTTTATGTATATGAAAGTCTTAATTGGATTGAGGATAAGCTGATAGGAAAGTTTGAATCATCAAACAACTGTAAAGTAAATGTAGTAAGATTGGGTGATGCAGGAAACATGGTAGCCAGACTGAAGCTTGAAAAGAAAAATCCAAAGGCAGACGTTGTAATAGGTCTTGACCAATCTCTCAGCATGTCGGCCATATCAGAAGGTCTTTTGCAGCCTTACATATCGCCTATGCTTTCAAAGCTGCGCGATCCAAACCTTATCTTTGACAAGGATTATTACGTTACACCTTTTGACTATGGAGCAATTGCTTTTGTCTATGATCCTTCAAAGCTTTCAAAAATTCCGGAAAAAATGGAGGATATTTCGTCTTATAAAAACTCTCTCATAATCCAGGATCCTAAAAGCTCAAGTACAGGACAGGCACTTTTAATATGGACTATTGCCTTATATAATGATTCTTGGACGGACTTTTGGAAAAAAATGAAGCCGGCAGTTCTTACGGTTACTCCCGGCTGGGATGATGCTTTTTCTAAGTTTGAGCAGGGCGAGGCACCTATAATGCTCAGCTATGCAACAGACGGTGCATATTCTTACCACTACTACCAGAGTACAAAGTATAAAGCCTTCATTCCTAAGGACGGCGCATATGTTCAGATAGAAGGTGCCGGAATTGTAAAAGGCTCTAAAAATAAGCAGCTCGCACAGAAGTTTATTGATTTTTTGCTTAGTGATGAGTTCCAGCAGGAAGTCGCTTTAAATCAGTGGATGTTCCCTGTAACTGATGTAAAGCTTCCTGAAGCATTTAAATATGCAGTTGTTCCGGAAAAAATACTCAGCGTC
>JAKJGQ010000098.1 GCA_022704305.1 Thermotogae bacterium
ATGGAACAGATGGAAGATAATCTTGACTCAGTAGATTCTTCAGGCATGACTGCGGCTCAGCAGATGAAAATGATCTCTCAGAGGACACATGAACTTGTAAAAAAGCAGTATAACTGTCTTTTCAGATCCATAATACCTTCTCTGGAAAAAGAAGGTATTACCTTCCTGAAGATGGAACAGTTGGATGAAGAACAAAAGAAGTTCATATACAACTACTTTAAACAGAATATTTTTCCTGTGCTTACCCCTATGGCCGTAGATCAGAGCCGGCCTTTTCCACTTTTACTAAACAAAAGTCTTAACCTTATTGTTCTTCTTGAACCGGATAACACTGCCGAAGATAAAGAATTGATAGCGTTTGTACAGGTACCGTCTGTTCTTCCACGTATCGTACAGCTTGAAGACAAGAAACGGAATCTTTTTGTTTATCTTGAGGATATAATGGAAGAGTATATATCTGATCTTTTTCCGGGTTATGTTCTTAAAAATGTCCATACTTTCAGGATAACAAGAAATTCAGATCTTGAAATAGATGAAGAAGAAGCCAAAGACTTTTTAATTGAAATAGAAAAATCGATAAAAAGAAGAAAATGGGGGTTTCCGGTAAGGCTTGAAGTTGAAAAAGATATAAGTGGTAAGCTAAAACATTTTCTTATGAAGAAACTTGATCTTGATGATGAGGATGTTTATGAACTCTCAAATCCGATAGACCTTACCTGTTGGATGAAATTTGTATCCCTGAAGGGGTTTGAAAAGCTCAGGTATAAGCCTATGCAGCCGGTTATGCAGCGTGACCTTACAAAAAATCAGAATATCTTTGATGTCATAAAAGAGAAGGATGTTCTTGTATATCATCCGTTCCATACATTCGACCATGTTGTCGAGTTTGTTGATAAGGCTGCTCAAGATCCCAACGTTTTGGCCATAAAACAGACACTTTACAGAGTCAGCGGAGACTCCCCGATAGTTAAAGCTTTGATAAAGGCTGCGGAAAACGGCAAGCAGGTAACTGTCATAGTTGAACTTAGAGCTCGCTTTGATGAAGAAAACAACATACAATGGGCTAAAAAACTTGAAAGATCTGGTTGCCATGTGGTTTACGGACTGGTAGGACTTAAAACTCACTGTAAGGTTATTCTTATTGTGCGCAGAGAAGAAGACGGAATAAGAAGGTACGTTCATATGGGTACAGGTAATTATAATGACAGTACTGCAAAGATATATACAGATACAGGATTATTTACATGTAAAGAGACTTATGGTTCAGATGTTTCATCATTGTTTAATGTGCTTACCGGTTATTCAAAAGCACCGCAGTGGAAAAAAATAAATGTTGCGCCTGTAGGTCTCAGAGAAGGGTTCATAGAGTTGATTGAAAATGAGATAAATATGGTTAAGCAAGGTAAAAATGGTTATATGATTGCCAAGGTCAATGCGGTTGTAGATGAAAAGATTATAGAAAAGCTTTATGAAGCATCGTGCGCAGGAGTCAAGATAGATCTTATTGTAAGGGGAATATGCTGTCTCAGACCTGGACTTAAAGGTGTAAGTGAGAACATTAGAGTTATAAGTATAGTGGGAAGGCTTCTTGAACACAGTAGAATATTTTACATCAATAATGGGGGCGATCCGAAGGTTTGTATGTCAAGCGCCGACTGGATGCCAAGGAACCTTGACCGCAGAGTGGAAACGTTGTTTCCTGTTGAACAGGCTAATCTTATTGAGGAAGTAAAGAAAGTACTGGATATAATTTTAAGCGATACCATGAAAGCAAGAATACAGAAATCAGACGGTACATATTCACGGATAGACAAAAGAGGCAAGGAACACATAGACTCGCAGGCAGAGCTTTTCAGGTATTATGAGAAACAGTATGAGCTTTCTGTCCAGGAAGAGATCTATGAAGATGCGGTTCCTTTCATTAATAGAGGGGCTGAATAAGCTGAACCGGAAATCTTATAAAGAGATTTCCGGTTCTTTGCTATGGTTTTAGTTAATAATTATAAACTGCGATTTTTTGTTTTTAAAAACGGATTTATCTTGAGAATCTGAGAAACAGTATAAAGTTTTTCGTTGTTCAGCATATCATGTCCGGGAGCTATAATATAATCTCCCGCAATCTCTGTAAGCTTTACTTTTAAAAGATCAAGAGATTTTTTAAGCAATTCCTCTGAGCCGCCTTCAAGGTCGGTTCTTCCTACAGATGAAGAAAATAAAGTATCGCCTGTAAATAGATAGTTTTCAATAAGTATGACGCATGAGCCCATAGTATGTCCAGGGGTATGGATGGTATTAAAGAAATCTGAAATATCGTAACACTCTTTTTCCCATGAAAATGGTTCATCAAAGTAGACAGAGGCATTTAATCTTGGATTTCGGAGCATAGGCATATCTGGTTTACTTATGAATACTTTGTTTATTGCAAGCTCTTTTAATCCGGAAATATGATCATAATGCCCGTGGGTAATAAGGACATCCACAGGTGAACTGATATATTTTCCAATACCGGTACCCGGATCAATTACAATTTTATCATCAATAATGTAAGTATTGGTTCCTATGGGAGCTGTTACAAGCTTTGTTACTTTCAAAATATCCCTCCTTGTGTGGGTTTTATTTTAATGTAAGTTTATACTCCTGAACCGGAAATTTTGCTATCAATACTTCTTCTTTGTCTTTTATGACCGCTTCTTTTTTGGTGAGGCCAAGTATGAGAGATAATGGCATTCTTGAAAGTATTGAACGCATTTTTCGTGAGTTAAAACCTATCAAATAAGAGTTCCTGCTTTTATATGGGAGTTTGAATGAAATATGTGAGTCATTTTCTTGCGTATATATTACGGAACGCTCGGAATTAACCATAAAATAAGCCTTTACACCTTTTGAAAAGCTTATATAGAGCTTGTCCAGAGCTTTTTTAAAAAAAGAAGAGTCAAGTTCTATTGTTTCTTCAAAAGTATTTTCAAGACCGATAGTATTTAAGGCATCTGGCGTGTCTGTACATATGCTTATTACCGAACCCGGAACGTATATTAACAGAGAATGCTCGTTTATACCGATGCTTAATATAGAATCCTTTCTGAAAAACTGAAGAGCCTTAACAACATGACGCATGGTAGTATATTCTATGGCTCTTCTGAAGTCAAAAGAGGTTTGGGTATACTTTGCGATAAGCTGAAAAAATCCTCCGCAGCCGTAAAAATAAATATACTTTCCTGTGGATTCAACGGTTATCATATCACCTTCCATGAAAGCGGCGGAAGCGAAATCACAAGAATATATGAATTTTTTTATGGAAGATTGAGAGATCACATCAAACTTAGTATCAATTACCGGGGGGTAACTGCTTTCCTGAACAGGTGCCTTAAGACTCATCTCTTCAAAGTTGAAGCTTATAAAGCCATCCTCTATGAGAATATTTACAAGCTTATCCTCTTTCAGGCTACACCCGCGCAGAAGACCTTTTAAATATTGTATTGGAAGAATAAAAACCCCGTCAAAGGGAAGAAAGTCCCTTGAAAAATTAAGCAGAAGCTTTGAACAGCCGTCGCTTACAAAGGCTTTCATTCCCCTGTCAAAGTAAAAATAGACCTTTCTGTTTGAAGGTTCAATTGTTCCGCAAAGATTATCCATTATGTTTATTATAGTATATAGCTGTGAAGAAGTTATCCATCCCTGCATCTCACACCTCAGCCGAAAAGACCCATTTGATTGGAGTCTGGCATTCCTTTAAGAACACCCATTTCCTTAAGCGTTTCTACATTGGTTTTGTTTATGGAGGTTCGTTGGACAAGGTCTTCTATTGATCTAAACTCACCATCTTTCCGTGCAGTGACTATTTTCTCAACAGCTTTTTGTCCCAGATTAGGTATTGCTATAAATGGAACACGTAAACTTTGACCTTCCAAAGTGAAACTGAAAGAATCTGATTTGTAGAGGTCGACATTTAAAAAACTGAAGCCTCTCAATACCATTTCTATGGCTGATTCTAACACAACAGCCTCGTTTTTTTTCTTTGGATCCTGTTCCTGAGAACGGATGAAAGTGATTCTTGATCGCATGGCTTCCTTTCCCTTAAGTATTACAGCAAGGTTGAACTCATCACCTTTAACCGAAAAGAATGTTGCATAGAATGCCAATGGATGGTGAACTTTAAAGTATGCTATCCTGAAAGCCATGCTGACATATGCTGCTGCGTGAGCTTTAGGGAAAAGATACTTTATACTTTTACACGAGGAAAGAAACCACTGGGGCATATTGACTTTCTTTAGTATGCTTTCATCATTTTCATCAATACCCTTTCCCTTTCTCACTTTTTCCATTATTTTAAAAGCCGTCTTATTATCGACACCCTTTTGTATAAGAGATATCATGATGTCATCTCTACAGGCAATAACGTCAGAAAGTGTTGCCTGTTTTGTTTTAATATATACCTGGGCATTTCCCGCCCATACGTCTGTTCCGTGAGAAAGTCCAGATATTCTTATAAGATCTGAAAAAGATGATGGTTTGGTATCTTCCAGCATTCTTCTTACAAAAGTTGTGCCAAACTCAGGTATTCCCAGTGCGCCAATAGAGGTATCAAGTTCTTTTTTCAGATCTATTTGTAAAGGACGGCAGGAAGAAAAGATTTCCATAGTTTGCTTATCATCCATGGGAACAGTTTGTGGATCAATGCCGGTTATTTCATAAAGCTTCCGTATAAAAGTAGGGTCGTCGTGTCCAAGGGCATCTAGCTTTATAAGGTCGTCATGAATTACAGGATAATCAAAATGTGTGGTTTTCTGATTTGCTGAAGAATCGTTAGCAGGATACTGTATAGGAGTAAATTCAAAAATTTCCCTGTCCCTGGGAACGATCATTAACCCACCGGGATGCTGACCGGTTGTTCTTTTTACACCGGTAATCGCCGAAGCTATCCTTTGTATTTCAGCATTGTTTACTGTTATCTGTGATTCTGCAAAGTCTTTGGCGTAAAGGTAGGCTGTCCTTTCGGCTACCGTAGATATGGTACCAGCCCTGAAGACGTAATCTTCACCGAAAAGCTCTTCTATATACTTGTGTGCTCTGTTCTGATACTCTCCAGAAAAGTTAAGGTCAATATCAGGTACTTTATCTCCCTCAAATCCCATAAATGTTTCAAAAGGTATCTCCTGTCCATTTTTTAAAAGTTTTTCACCACATTTAGGACAGTTTTTATCCGCAAGATCGTATCCAGAACCATACTCACCGTTTGTAAAGAATTCAGAATACTTGCATTTAGGGCAGTAGTAATGAGGACTAAGAGGATTGACCTCTGTTATTCCCATCAATGTTGCAATTAGAGAACTACCGACAGATCCTCTTGATCCAACCACATAGCCGTCATCGTTGGATTTTTTTACGATTTTCTGTGCAATGAGATAAAGCACTGCATAACCATGCTTTATTATAGAGTTAAGTTCTCTGTCAACACGTTTT
Source organism: Thermotogae bacterium (assembly GCA_022704305.1). Classification (GTDB taxonomy): domain Bacteria; phylum Thermotogota; class Thermotogae; order Petrotogales; family Petrotogaceae; genus UBA5851. Next base: position 5,461 of record JAKJGQ010000098.1, read on the forward strand.
TTTACAATCTCCGGCAACGGATCACCGTAAAGCTCCATAGCCTTTTTGAGAGACATCTCTTTTACAGTTTCTTCTGCACCTTCGATTTTCGGAGGATTGAGTTTTTTGGTAAGTGGTTTAATTTCTTCTATCATATCGGCAATCTTGTTGGAATTTTCAATAACTACTTCTTTTACTATAGAATCACTGTTAAAAATTTTTTTAGCCTGTTCAAGCATTTCTCCAGTAGTTCTGAAATACCTTAAGGCCTGTGTGGGCTGGCGTTTATCGTTGAATCTGAGGGCATCGTGAAATTTCTTATGACCCTTTTCCGCATAATGGACATTTCCAGTCATTACAGCAGGAATTCCAAGCTCTTTGGAGATATCGTACATGAGACGGTAAAACTCAGCAACCTTTGGAGCTG
>JAKJGQ010000099.1 GCA_022704305.1 Thermotogae bacterium
TGCCGCAAAAGATCTATGCTGACATTCAGATGCAGAGAAAAGATTCCAAAAGTCCTGATTTTTTTGAAATAAAACTGTTTTACCCGCATATGAATGCCATTCTTAAGGCCGGTATGCTTGTAAACTATCCTTCGCCCCACTTTCTATTGTGTGCAGAAGGGGGTACTTTTATAAAGTATGGTTACGACACACAGGAAGCATTTCTTAATCAAGGACTCAGACCGTGTACCACCAAAAACTGGGGAGAGGACAACCCAGAAAATTACGGACTACTCCGCTGCTTTGACGGCCGCGAGGAAAAAATAAAAACTGTTGCAGGTTCATACGTACAGTACTACAAAGATATATATATGTCGCTCATCACAGGCAGGGAACCAGAGGTTACAGCCAGGGACGGAAGAAACACCGTGCTGATTATAGAAAAAGCAGTAATAAGTTCACATGAACAAAAAATCATAACCTTATGAAGGAGAGAAAATGCCCACTTTACATGAAATAATCGAAAAATGCCTTAAAGATCTCAAAAATCTTAATATATATAATACTCCTTACCTTACGGTTCATACATCCATGAAATCAATAAATGAAAAAGCACTGACACCCCAGATACTACTTGAGTGCCTGAGGCAAAGCATATCTCCATCATCTCACCTCATAGTTCCGACTTTAAGCTACATCTCAACAGAAAATGCCGGAGATGTTTTTAATGTGAGAACTACGCCTTCGGATGTTGGACTTTTCCCAGAAACGGTACGCAAACTTTTTCCTCAAAATCGCTCCCTGCATCCGACACATTCTGTATGTGTTTTCGGAGATAACTCCGAAAAAATGTGCCTGGATCATTTCAAAGATTCAACTCCGGCAGGTAAATACTCGCCTTTATCAATAAACCTACACAATGACGGTTTGATAATGATGATAGGCTGTGGCCCTTTTCCAAATACAACCATGCATGCGGTTGAAGAATTGGTTAATCCCGGCTATCTTTTTTCAGATAAAAAAAGATACTCTATTATAGACATAAATCAAAACCGATCGATAAAAGAGTATCTTCCACACGGATTTAAAACAGTCATGCAGAGATATGACAGACTTATTGAACTGCTCAGCAGAAATGATTACCTTCAGGGAGAACTTTTCTCTGCCGGAGTGCTGGTCATTAAATGCTCCGCTATTCTAAAAAAAGCAGTTCCTGTGCTCGAAAAACTCCCGTATTACTTTGTTGATGAAATCAATTAAGTTATTATAAAAATATGTCCGTATAGATAAGAAAGTCGTATGATATAGAGAAATCATGAATTACCAAAAAAGGATGAATGTATGAAAAAACCAACCTTTAAAAGCACAAAATTATTTTTAAAAGTTCTTTTAAAATCTTTTAAACTGTTTTTCATTGCAGGAAAAGCGCAACTTATCCTGTTGCTTTTTTTTACTGTTATTCAAGGACTGGTTCCCATAATGATAGCCCAAAGCACCAGAACTATTCTCGACAGCCTGAACATTTTAAAAGATAGTTCGCTGACTTTTGCGGTTGTGATTTTAGTCATAACCTGGGGTTTTTGGAATCTGATAAACTTCATTATAAATCCCTTATCATTACATATACAGGGAAACCTCACGGATAAACTTATTCTATCTTGTAATCTGAAGGCTCTTGAAACCATGCGCAGAATTAACGACCTTTCTACAATGGAAGAAAGCAGGTTCTTTGACGAACAACAGCTTTTGGAACAGGAGCTTGCATGGCGGCCGGTAAATCTCATAGTATTTACCTTCAGTTTTATCAGAGGATTTATCACTGTACTATCAATGATGGTCAGTCTCATACCTTTTCATCCGCTTATTCCGGTATTATTGCTTCTGTCGCTTATGCCTCAGGCAGTTCAGCTTTACCGATTACAGCAGGAAGCTTTTGAAAACATGGTCGAAAGAAATCCTCTTTCTCGAAAGATGCAGTATTGGAGCCATCTTCTCCTTGAACGTACAACCTTCAGGGAAGCAAAGATATTCGGATATGAAAGCTATGCCATATCAAAGTACCAAAATCTTTTTTCGCAGATATATGAAAAATCTTCAGCAGACAGAAAGAAAAAGACCGTTTCAACCCTTATGTTCTTTATAATCGGTGCCGCAGGATCAACTGCTTGTTTTCTGTGGGTAATCTCCCAATTTCGAACTAATAATCTATCCATAGGAAGTATCGGCTTATTTTCAACCTATATAATCATAAGCTCACAGAGTTTTATAACCCTTATACAGGACGGAGCACTTTTATACGATACTTGCCTTTTTATGGATAAGTATTTTTCATTTATAGATCGCAAACCTGCTTTAAAAAACGGAACTATAAAGCTCAAGAGTATCTCCAGCATTGAATTTAGAAACGTTACTTTCTACTATCCCGGAACAGATCATCCGGCTTTAAAAAACTTAAGCTTTAAAATGGAGGGTAAAAAACAATATGCAATAGTTGGAGAAAACGGAAGTGGAAAAACGACCATTCTAAATCTTATATGCAGATTTTACGATCCGCAGGAGGGACAGGTTCTTATAAACGGATACCCTTTGAGCTCTCTTGAAATAAACTCATACAGAACCCATATTTCCATGCTTTTTCAGGATTACGCAAGATACGAGCTTACCGCAAAGGAAAATATATCTATTTCGGACACTTCAAAAGAACCAGTAGTTCAAAAAATAAACGATTCCCTTAAAAATTCTGGACTGTATAACAAATTTTCGACTTTTGCCGATGGCATTGACCAGCAGCTAGGTAAAAAGTTTGAAAACGGAACCGAACTTTCCGGTGGCGAATGGCAAAAAGTCGCTCTGGCAAGATCTTTATACAGAGATTGCTCCCTTTTTATTCTTGACGAACCCTCTTCTTCTATGGATGCAATAAGCCAAGCCGTTTTCTGGAAAAATATCTCCGAATATACTAAAAACAAGCTATCTGTTATGGTAACCCATAAAGTTAGCAGTCTGAAAAATACAGATTGTATTTTTGTATTAAAAAACGGATCTGTAGCCGAGCAGGGAAAACATAGTCAGCTGACGGAACAAAATGGTCTTTATTCCGGCTTGTTAACCGCCGAATCAATGGAAAGTGTAACTTCGGATCATGCTGACTTTTAGATCACGTATGAAAGCTATTTTACTCTCTGAAAATTGAATTTACAATTTCCGCAGCCTGTAGTGCATCTTTTGCATAGTAATCAGCTCCGATCATGGTTGCGTACTCCTCGTTCAGTACAGCTCCGCCGACTATAAAAACAAACTCATCAGAGTTGTCCTTTATGTACTTTATAGTACTCTCCATACTTGAAACCGTGGTTGTCATAAGTGCACTTAATCCTATGAGTCTGACCTTATTCTCAATGGCTGCTTTAAGTATATCATGTTCTGAAACATCCTTCCCCAGATCTATAACCTCATACCCATGGTTTTCCAGCACAACCTTCACAATGTTCTTGCCTATATCGTGTATATCACCTCTGACTGTGGCAAGAAGTATTTTTCCTTTTTTCAGCATCTGCCCGTTAGCCTTCATATGATCCTTAAGCACTTCAAATGCAGCTTTTACAGCCTCCGCAGTCTGCATAAGCTGCGGAAGAAAGAGTTCTGCATTTTCATATTTTTTTCCAACCGTCTGAAGAAGCGGTGAGATGATTTCATCTATAATCTGCATAGGCGTCCTTTTATTAAGCTCTGCCAGTGTACTCTCCCTTATACTTCCCTTGAGTCCTTTCGAAAGCACATACTCAAGACCAAATTGATTTTCCTGCTTATCTGCAGGGAGTTCAGCCTTCTGCTGTGCATATTTTTTTATGTACTTGCCGGAACCCAAGTCTTTTGCGCTCAGAACATTGAATGCGTCATAAACACCCATCATTTCAACATTACCGGTATTAACTATTGCACAGTCCAGGCCATAACTCATCGCCATTACAAAAAAAGTCTTATTAAGAAGTTCTCTTGAGGGAAGTCCATAAGAAACATTGCTTACCCCAAGGACAGTTTTTACATTGAGCTTATATTTCACATCCCTCAAAGCTTTAAGAGTCTGGATTATATTCTCCTGCTCGGCACTTGCTGTAAGAACCAGGCAGTCAATCAGAATATTCTTTTTAGGTATGCCGTACTCTTGAGCTGTACTGACTATCTTTTGTGCAATTTCAACTCTTTTCTCTGCAGTTTTTGGTATTCCATTTTCATCAAGCGTAAGCCCTATCACACAGCAGCCATATTTTTTGGCTATCGGGAATACCTTTTCCATAGATTCTGCCTTGCCGTTTACTGAATTGATAACCGCTTTTCCGTTATAGACCCTGGCAGCATTCTCCATAGTTTCATAATCTGAACTGTCTATCTGAAGTGGAATATCGCAAACCTTCTGTATCTGTCTGATAATATGCGGCAAAACTGTTTTTTCTTCAATTCCCGGCAGCCCAGCATTTACATCCAGTATCTCTGCTCCTTCTTCGTTCTGTTTTACCGCTTCGCCCAGAATATAAGTATAGTTTTTTTCCTCAAGAGCTTTTTTCAGCTTAGGCTTTCCTGTCGGATTTATTCTTTCGCCGATAAGAGTTACTTTATCACCGACTAATACTGTCCGGCAGTAAGAAGAAATCATTGTAAATTCTTTCGGAAATATTTTTTTTGGAATTTTATCTTTTACCCTTTCTGAAAGTTTTTTTATAAAGCTTTCATCCGTTCCGCAACATCCCCCTACTATCCGTACCCCTATGTCTACCATATCGCAGACTCTTTTCACAAAATATTCTGCCGTAAGACCGTAAACTGTCTGTCCGTTTATTATTTTAGGAAGTCCGGCATTGGGCTGGACTATAACCGGAACAGATGAGTACTCAAGCACTTTCTTTACATGAGCATACATTTCATCCGGCCCCAGAGAACAGTTCAGTCCTAAGGCATCAACTCCAAGACCTTCAAGAACATTTACCATAGTAAGTATATCTGTTCCTGTAAAGGTTCTACCGTCATGTCCCAGAGTCATCGTACATATGACGGGCAGGTGGGAATTTTCCTTTGCTGCAAGTACCGCAGCTTTTGCTTCATAAATATCGGATAAGGTTTCTATTATTATAAGATCTACCTTGTTTTCTGCTCCAGCTAAAACCTGTTCCCTGAAAAGCTCATATGCCTGTTCAAAGCTCATCGGACCTGACGGCTCCATAAGCATACCCACAGGACCGATGTCTAGTGCTACTTTTCTGTCCTTCGATACCTTTTTGGCATTCTTCACAGCAGCGCCGATAACGTCATTTACAGTGTATGTACTATCCGAAAGCTTATACCTATTTGCCCCGAAAGTATTAGTTGTGACTATATCACAGCCAGCATCAATATACTTTCTATGGATCTGTTGTATAACTTGCGGTTCTGTTATATTATAAAGTTCGGGTATTTTTGAACCTCTAAGCCCCTGTTTCTGAATCATTGTACCCATAGCACCGTCAAAAACAGTTATTTTATTTTCATCAAACATACTCCCACCTCTTTATTTTAATCCCATAATAGCGGTAATTGATTTTTCAGGTATTAACAGACAGCGTTCATTTACATATAGTCCTATGCTTTTTTCTGTCTGGAGGAGTTCGATTATTTCCTTTTGAACCTCAAGCCCAAGATCCCCATATCCCGGACTAAAAGGAAAGGTACTTTGTAAAGCTCCGGCATCTTTTCTGATTTGAACGGCTGTACTAGACAGAACTTCTTCTACATAAACATTTGCACAGGCATTATATATAACAGCCTTACTCATATCAACATTCTGATAATAACTTATCTTCCTGTCGACAAGAGCACCAAGAG
>JAKJGQ010000009.1 GCA_022704305.1 Thermotogae bacterium
AAAACTTCCAAAATGACACAGCTTTATCTTCTGAATGCTTTGAAAATCAGTCCGGAGGGAAAAAGAGTATGTCTGACTTGAATGTTCTTGTTGCTGAAGATGATTTCATTAACCAAAAACTTATCGGCAATATTCTTGCTAAAGAAAAAATATCCTGCTTCATTGTATCCGATGGACAGAAGGCTGTAGATGAGTATATCCGCAATCCTTCTTACGATTTTATTTTAATGGATATACAGATGCCTGTTATGAACGGCATAGATGCCAGTAACGCCATAAGAAAAATAAATCCAACGGTTCCTATTGTTGCTCTTACCGCTGATCTTTCGTCAGAAGATAAAGACATGCTCAAAGCTGCCCGAATTGATAAGCTTTTGGTAAAACCTTTTCAGACAAGTGACCTTCTTGAAACACTTAAAATCATTAATATCTGCACCAGCAGTTCAGAAGAAAGCCTGAAAGAGCTTATTGGAAAGGTTCAGGAAGAAACAGGACTTGTGGAAAGTGAGGTTCAGGAGTTGCTTGGTGACTATGTCAAATACACTTCATCTGAATTTGAAATTCTCGGAGAGATGGTTGAAAAAAATGATTTTGAAGGTATTTCAAAGCTTTCTCACAAATTGAAAGGCTCATCCCTTTCTCTAAGAATATCAAATATTGCTGAAATTTTACAGAAAATGGATGAAGATGCAAAGAATAAAAACAATCTTAATTTCCAGGACTATCTTGATGAACTGGACATATATCTTAAAGCCATAAAAAACGGGCTTAGTGGACAGAGGTGACATAATGGATGACTTTCTGAGCTTTGCACAAGAAACCCAAAACACTTGCGGTTATACCAAAGAAGCATGGAAAATTCTCATAGTTGATGATGATGTGATGATACATAAAATAACCAAAATAGTGCTTAAGGATATGACTTTCAGAAATAAAAACATCGAATTTCTCAGCGCTTACAGTGAAAGGCAGGCAAGAGAAGTACTTTTCAGGGAAGACGATATTGCCGTAGTGCTTTTAGATGTAGTGATGGAGGAAAACGACTCCGGTCTTAAGCTGGTAGAGTACATACGTAATGAACTGAAAAACAGTATGCTCCGTATAATTCTCAGAACCGGACATCCTGGTTCGGCACCGGAAGAAAAAGTTGTGCTTGAATACGATATAAACGATTACAAAGAAAAAACAGAGCTGACCAAAGGCAAGCTTTTTACTTCAATTATAAACGCTCTCAGAAGTTATGATGATATGGTGCAGCTTGATTTAAAACGTAAAGAACTGAAAGAGACTCAAAAAGATATAATAATGACACTTTCGGAAATAGCTGAAACCCGTTCGAAGGAAACAGGAAATCATGTAAAAAGAGTATCAGAATTTGCACAGCTAATAGGAAAAAAATACGGTTTTTCAGATGAAGACAATGAAATACTTAAAAATGCCGCAGCTCTGCACGATATAGGCAAAATAGTAATAGCTGACAGTATTCTTCTGGCTCCCAGACAGTTGACAGCTGTGGAGTTTGATATAATGAAAAATCATACCGTTTATGGGTATGATCTTCTGAAAAGTTCAAAACAACCGATGCTTCAAAGTGCTTCAGTAGTTGCTCTGCAGCACCATGAAAGGTATGACGGAAAAGGTTATCCAAACGGTCTTTCCAAAGACGAAATACATATATTTGCACGTATCGTGTCCATAGCCGATGTCTTTGATGCACTTAGCACTGACAGGGTATACAGAAAGGCATGGACTCTTGCCAATACACTGGAATATATGAAACGTGAACGTGACAGACAGTTTGATCCGTTCCTTCTGGACATTTTTATAAACAGTATAGATACAGTTAAGTCCATAATGAATAAGCTCAACGACTGACAGAAGATACAGGAAATGAGACGGTAAAGACTGTTCCTTCGTTTTTGATACTTTGACATTTAATACTGCCCTTGAGCGTCTGGGTGACAAGGTTATAAACTATGCTTAGTCCCAGACCGGTATTGCCTTTAGTCCTGTTAGTTGTAAAAAACGGATCGTATATTTTTTCTATATCCTGCTGAATTATCCCGTGACCGTTATCGCTGTAAACCAGTTCAATCATCTGTTTATTCTTATCAGACTGATCGGTTATAAGAACAGCTTTTATTTTTATCGTACGTTTCTCGAGCCCTTCAAATCCATGAATAACCGAGTTGGAAACAAGGTTGGTAATTATTTGCGACAAAGCTCCTGGGAAGCTTTCTATATCAAGATTTTCATCACAGTCTATTTCTGTACGGTGACCATTTTTCTTCAGAGGATAGTTCATGGTAAGAACTATATCCTCAAGATACTTTTTTAAGTTAAACTGCCTTTTTTCCTGACTGGACTGATCCACAGAGATCTCCTTGAGACTGACTACCAAACCGGCAGCCTTTTTAAGATTCAAAACTATTATATCCGAAGTTTCAATATTTTTCCTCAGGAACTCCTCAAAACAGGATTTTGTAAGTTCTCCTTTACTGTGCATATTCAGTATTTTCCTGTTCTCGTCAGATATATAGGTACTTCCCACCAGACCGTTTCCAAGAGGTGTGTTTATCTCGTGGGCTATCCCACCGACAAGCTTACCCAGAGCAGCCATCTTTTCGCTTTCAATAAGACTTTTCTGTGTTTTTCCCAGTTCATCCAGAGCTGCCTGAAGCTCTTGGTTCATAGCCAAAAGCTCCTGATTCATCGCAACAAGACCCTCGTTCGCTTCATCCAACTGCGCATAAGCTTTTTCAAGATTCATAGTCCGCTGCTGTATAAGCTTTTCAAGATTATTGTTAAGCTCCATAAGTCTTTTCTGAGTTTTTATTCTTTCCGTGATATCCTGTACAAAAGAAAAATTGTACTTCTTATCTTTGTACACAAGATAGTTTGAAGTAACTTCAACATCGTAAAGAGAACCGTCTTTCCTTTTCTGCTTTCTCTGAAATACCGTGCTTTGCTCATCTTTTATTTTTTCCATGTGACTGCTCCACAGCTGCTCATCCAAATCCGGATCTATATCAAATACAGTGAGTTTTCCGAACTCCTGTTCACTGTAGCCAAGATTCTTCCTCGCTGAACTATTTGCATAGACTATACTTCCGTCAGTTTTTATCCAGTAAGCTTCTATCATAGACTTTTCAACCGCAAACTTGGAAACCTCCAATGCAGTATCAAGCCTTTCCAGTCTGTAAGAGCTCTCTCTAAGCTTTGTCTCACGGTTTTTTATCTCCAAAACCATCTTTGCAAAGCTTTCTTCTATCTTTAGGAACTCTCCGCAACTCTTCTCAATCTTTTCATCATATCTGCCGTTAGAAATATTCTGAATATAAACCATAAGCTTGTCCAAAGGTTTTTTAATAAACCTAGAAAACAAAAATGAAGATGAAAACTGGATAACTGCTATAAGAACCACCACAAGCAACAAAATCATGGCTATACTGTCGACAAAATCGCTTATCAGCGCATCATATCCAAAAGAAACCTTTAGTTTTCCCAGTGCCTTATTCCCATAGAATATGGTTTTAGAAACGGATAAATGATTAGACGGTACTTTTTTTTCCTTAATGAACACAATACTATCGTGGACATCGTACACAGTTATGCTTTTCACACTGTCGTCAAGAAAAAAAGTATCCGCAGCTTTTTCCATCCCCTGAAAATCCTTCTCTTGAAGTTCTAAAGACATAAGTTCTGAAAGATTTGCTGTGCTTGATTCATACACACTTATGAAATCCTTTTTTCTTAGGTCGTAGCTCCACAAAACACCTATCATTCCAACAACAAAAACAGATAAAGCAACTATTGCACCAAGATAAAATGAAAACTTTGAAGCTATAGACATACCGTTTTTTTCCATTCGCTTACCTCTGACTTTTATTTTTAAAAACACATTTTACATGATATCTACTTTATAATACGTTTTTTTGTTAAGAAGGTAAATATATCTTACAAAAAAAAGAATAAGACCTGCCGGTCTTATTCTTTATAGTAGCTCTGATTCTTCAAAAGCTGTTCCTGCGGAACATCTCTGAGTACTTTGGCGGGTGAGCCTATATAAACTTTACCTGCCAAGGTACTTCTGGTTACAACGCTTGCAGCTGCTACAAGGGTATCCTCAGCAATCACCACACCAGGCAGTATAGTAGAGTTAGCCCCTATTCTTGCACCTTTTTTCAATGTCGGCCCTTTGAAATATTTTTTTCTTTCTTCTGTTCTCCCCAAAAAATTATCGTTGGTAAAGGTAACCTCCGGAGCAATGAAACAGTAGTCCTCTATAACGGATATTGCCGTGATATATGCATTAGTCTCGACTTTTACGTACCTTCCTATAACAGTTTTATTTTCAACGCTCACACCACGTCCTATAATCGTAAACTCCCCGATGGAAACCTCTTCTCTCACGCTTGCAAGATCACCTATGAAAACATGGCTTTGTATTAAAGCTCCAGCATATAGTATACAGCCCGCACCTACCGTAACGCACTCTCCTATAGCAAGAGGATCAAGTAAAACGTCCTTGGTAACAGCCGAGTTGCTTGCCTTGAAAGGTCTTTTGCCCAAAACAGTACTATCGCCTATCACGCTTGACCTTCCTATTTTAGTACCTTCATGGATAATTACCAAATCGCCTATAACTGAATTTTCACCTATTACTACACCATCATCAATCACAACATTCCTTCCGATTTTAACGTTATCTCCTATAACAGCCTTTTCTGATATGCTGTTCATAATATCCCTCCCGATTTTTGAAATGCTTCCGCCCTGCGCACAAGCTCCGCAATGCTGTCCTCATTCTGTGAAATAGCCGCCTTTTCAATATCAGAAAACAAAACCGCAACCTCATCGTACATTATATTGGCACTTGCACCCTTAAGTGAGTGTGCACAGTTTTTGATCTGTGTGTAATCAAGCACATACAATGAATTTTTTAGTTCCTCTAGCTTTTGAATAAATAACTGACGAAAATCCTTTATTATATCCAAAGCTTCTTCTTTTGTAAGCCCGTATCTCAAAACCAATTTTTCGCAAAGTTCGTTTTCTGTCATAAAATCTCCTCCATCATAAAGTCTAGAGAATTTTTAAAACCATGATACTGGTGTCATCGGAGCATCTTTTTCCCTGACACTTAAGAAAATTTTGCTTTATTTTCCAAACTGTATCTTCAGCAGTCATTAAGTTCATATCAAGCTTGTTCATAAAACCGATGAGTTGTTTTACCCAGACTCTTACGGTAAGCTGGTCATCATCAGCATTGTTTTGAAATCCATCGCTGTACAGAATTATAAAGTCGCCTGCAGCTACCTCTGTCTGCATCTGAAAATATTCTGCTTCCTTCATAATACCTACAATGAACCCATTTTCCTCTATAACAAAAAAATCCTTGGATACAGCTTTGTAAACCAGAGGATATGGATGTCCTGCGTTGCAGAAGGTAAGACAGTTATTCTTTATATTCCCTATAAATGCCGTAAAGCTAAAGTACAGATTGTCTTTTATACTATCACAAAAAAAATCGTTCATCCTTTTTATAACCCCGGCAGGAGTTTTCTCTAACTTGATATAATTTTCAAACATGACCTTTACCATGGAAGATATCATCGAAGCAGCCACTCCATGTCCGGAAACATCGGCTATTATGAACCAAAGTCCATCCTGGTTTTCTATACAGTCAAAAAAATCACCGCCAACCTTGGATGCCGGAAGATAATCACCGTACATCTGAGCTACCTTAAGCTCTTTGGTATTATTTATTATCATATGCTGAAATATGTTGGCAAGTTCCATCTCCTCCTGCATCATACTGTTTAGCTCCATAATGGTTCTGATATGCTCAACTTCCTTAAGAGCATTTTTGACTTTTAACGGAAGTATAAACTCTATCTGTTCAGATGTAAAGGGCTTTGTAAAATAGTCATCTGCCCCCAGCTCAAGAGCTTTTTTTACATATTCAATCTCATCTATGGCTGAACTAACTATTACTGGAATATTACTGTATCGATCACTGCTTTTTATCTCCTTCAAAAACCCAAAACCATCAAGCTTGGGCATCAAAAGATCTAAAAAAATAAGATCTACTTGGTTATGATAAATAATTTCAAGGGCCTGAACACCATCAGAGGCTTCATAGAAATTCAGTTCTGCCATATTCTTTGATATTACTGCCTTTATAAGTTTGCGGTTGATTGAAATATCATCCACAATAAGTATAGCTTTCACTGTCTTTCCTCCATAGAAAAACCTGCCTTTTTATTTTTAATTATACCCTAAACCTCATCTATAAAAAAAGACCCCCAAGGATCAGCTTGGAGGTGGGGCTAATATTTAAATATAAGAGATGAAGCTATCTATTATGGGTTATAAGTTTTTTATCAGATACTAATCTTATAATTATATACAGTATAACTCACATTAGTTACATTTAGGTTAAAATAAAGCTATGTTTAGAAAAAAAAGAAAACATACCTCTATTCATATCTTAAAGCCTCTATCGGGCTAAGTTTAGACGCCTTGTTGGCAGGATAAATACCAAAAAACAGGCCTATACCAGACGAAACCCCGAAAGCAATAAGAATTGAAGGTAGTGACATTACAGCTTTCAGCTCATACTGAACAGCAAAACTTTCGATAAGCTTCGAAAGACCAATACCGAAAACTATCCCTATGATACCCGCTACAAAAGTGATCATAATGCTTTCAACAAGAAATTCAAGAAGAATCCTTTTACGTGATGCACCTATGGCCTTTTTAATTCCTATCTCCCTTGTTCTTTCGGTAACCGAAACAAGCATAATATTCATTATACCAATGCCGCCTACAAGCAAAGATATCCCAGCAATCGCCATGAGAACAAGATTTATAACTCCGGTAACCTGTCCAACCATCTGGGAAAGAGATTCCTGTGCAGTGATCACGTATTTTTGTATATTCTTCAGTCTCAAGTACAGCACATAGTTTATCTCAAGACACGCTTTGGCAGAAAGTCCATCTTTGGCAGAAACGATTATGCTGTCAACAGTTCCATTGGACTGCTTAATCCTCATATCTCCGGTTGAGTACGGTAAAAAAACCGTTCTGTCTGCATTGAAAAAAAACTTACTTCCTGTCTTCTTCAATACTCCTATAACCTGAACAGATGTTTTGCGCCCGGACTCGCCGTAGTTCTGATTTAAGAATACTGTTTTCCCTATGGGATCAGATTGCTTAAAAAGTTCAAGCGCAAGATCGGAACCTATCACACATACTTTAGCGACATTTTTTTCATCTTCATTATCAAGTATCCTTCCGGCCTGAGTTTCAAGTCCCATCATCTCAAAAAACTCCGGACGGCTTGCTATAGTCATGGAATAAACGCTTCTTTTTTCATACTGAAGCTCCAAACCTGGGTTTAAAACCGGAACCACATACTTTACACTTGGTGCCATACCTCTTATGTTATCTACATCCTGTATAGAAAGGGCATTTTTGACAGATGAAAGTGACATTCCGCCATAACCTCCCATATACCCCTGTTCTACAAGTATTACATTTGATCCCAGTGAGTTCATCATCTCGCTCACTCTGCTGGTTGTTCCCTGCCCAAGGGCAGTAACGGTTATTACCGCCATGACTCCGATTATTATTCCGAGCATCGAAAGAAAGGTCCTCATTTTATTGGTCAGAAGTGACCTCATAGTCTCTTTAAGTATTTCCAATACCGGTCACCTCTATTTTTTCAATAAGACCATCCCTCAGCTTTATCAGCTTGTTCCCTTTTTTTGCCATATCCGGATCATGAGTGACTATGATCACGGTCTTACCAGATGAGTTCAGTCTGCCAAATATTTCGAGTATCTCCTTGCCACTCTGAGTGTCAAGGTTGCCGGTAGGCTCATCGGCAAGAATTATTGAAGGATTATTTGAAAGAGCCCTCGCTATTGCCACACGCTGCTGCTGTCCTCCAGAAAGCTGATTAGGGCGGTGGTTTATACGCTCATTCAGACCGACATCCTGTAAAAGCTCTTTTGCCCGCTCTGTTCTTTCCTTACCCTTGTAAACATTTCCGTATATCATCGGAAGCATTGTATTTTCAAGCGCAGTAAGTTTGGGAAGCAGATTGAAGCCCTGAAAAACGAAGCCTATCTTACGATTTCTCACTTTAGCAAGCTGATCTTCGTTCATCTTTGAAGTCTGTGTACCGTCTATGGAAATTTCGCCGCTTGAAGGTCTGTCAAGACAGCCCAGTATCTGAAGCAAAGTAGATTTACCGCTTCCGGAAGGCCCCATTATAATAACATAGTCCCCGTGTTCTATTGAAAAAGATATGCTTTTTAGGGCATTCACCTGAACATCGCCCATCTTATAGACTTTTGAGATTTCTTTAAATTCTATTACAGGCATCGTATCCACCCTGCTTACAAACAGATGCATAATAACCTTTTCCAAGATTCTCCGGAACCGGGACATCCGGACTTTCTTCTATTATTATCTCTGTCCCTTCTTTTATTCCTTCTATTATTTCAACCACATTAACTGTGCGCTCGCCGGTTTTAATATATACTTTCTGCCTTTCACCCTTTTCATCCATCACGAGAAGATACTCGCCAGACTCATCTGAGTAGACAGCTCTTACGGGAACAACAAGTATATTCTGTTTATGCATCAGCAGAACTTTTATTTTGCAGCTCATGCCGGATATTACCCCATACTTTGACGCATCCTCATCAAAAGAGATCTCTACCGGGACAGAAACCATGCCTCCCGAATTTGCAGCCGAAGGGCTTACATAACTTATATAACCGCTTATCTTAACATTCAACGAAGAAAACTCTATTATCACCCTGCTACCTTTCTTTATGACAGGTATGTCCAGTTCGTCTATGGAAGCCTTAGCCATAAGACTCGATGTATCGACTATGCTTACAAGCTCACTGCTTTGGGAAGAATACTCCCCAACTTTAGCGGAAACACTTTTTACTGTTCCGTTGGCGGGGGATTTTATTATCACATTATCCAGATTTTTTTTAGCCAGATCCAAATCTATTTTTTTCTGCTGAACATCAATAGGAGCACCGGTAAGTGAGCTTTCATAATCCCTGTAGGCAGCAAGATACTTTGAGCGCAGCCCGGTTTCACTAAGCCTCACCAGAGGATCACCAATTTTAACGGTATCTCCCTGTTTTACATAGACCTGCTCTATCTCCTCATTCATCTTGGAAGTTATTTTATAAACATCGGCATCAACACTTCCAAACAGTTCAACCGCATCAGGTATTTCTTTTTTTTCAACCCTATAGGTTAAAAAATAGCCACCGACACTTCCATTCTGAGTTAACTGGTTTTGACCGGCATCAGCAGCAGTACTGCCGCCTCTGAAGAATTTTATTGCCACAAATACTATTAAAATTAAAACTACAATCCAAATAATGACCTTACTGCGTTTTTTCAAAGCGTACCTCCTCCTGCAGGCAATCCATACTCCTGCAAAAGTTTAACGCAGGTCAGATACATGCTCTGCAAAGTTTTTTCATAATCAAGTTTTTTTGACATATGTTCATAAGATCCCAGATCATACTTTTCCTTAGTAAGATATCCTTTTTCCATAAGGAGCTTGTTTTTAGCGAGTTCTGCAAGTGAATCATCCATATTAGCCTTACTTGCAAATACCTCCATTTTATAAATTTCAAGATCCTTTTTTAACTTCTCAATACTGTGCTGTGTACTCTCTTTTGCATTAGCAGTCTGTAGAACAGCTATCTCGTACTGTGAAATCCTGTTGGAGCTTTCAACAGACTTGCTTGATACCGTACCTTTTTCAAAAAACGAATATTCAAAGCTCAATCCTACATGCCATTTTAAACTGTCTAAAAGATCTATGCCAAAAGATATCACCGGATTAGGAAGATACGGTAAAAACCACATTTCCTTCTGACGGCGGGCTATATCCTCCTTAAGTAATACTGAAGGAAGTTCCGTTCCATTGAAATTGACCTGTGTGCAGTCCTCAGAAATCAGAACCATCTTTTCACAAATCTGAACTGCCTGGCTGTAAAGCTCTGCACAGTATTCAAGATTCAGCCCGTTAAGAACAAGCTCGTTGTTTATACTCAGCTTATTCAGCTCGGTAAGCTGTTGTCTGTAAGTTTTTTTCTTTTCATTATCATTTTCATTTTCATATAGTATCTCAGTCACATAAGTTCTTCCGTTGATAAGTTCTCTTGTTGAAAGCGCATTATGATAATTGAAAATATCCTGTAAAAGCTGGCTGAAAATATCCCATCTGGTTTTTTCCATTGCATTTTTGCTCTGCATAACACTCAGCTCAGCCTGCGGAACCTCAAGATAAAACTCCGTGAACAAAGGTCTTGAAACGGTAAGATTGAAGTTTTCAAACTTCCCAGAATAATCGGTAAGATCGTATACATACGGAAGACTTACACCTATGCTCGCACCCAAAATCTTGACAAAGTTGGCTTTTAAGTTTAGTCTTATACTTTTATGCCCGTTAACAATATTCTTGTTTTCAAGACCGTCCTTTCCAAAAATTATCTGATCGAACCCTGCGGTTAATCCAGGTATCCAGAAGGATTTCTTTTCATCAAGAGTCCGTACTGCCTGGTTAAAAGAGTTTTCAGACAACATAAAGGCAGTACTCTTTTCCACTCTTTCATTATAAATTTCTGTTATCCCGCCATAAACAACAGTTACAATAAAAATCAACATAGCTATGAAAATTTTTTTCAAAGAACTGCCTCCCCGACAGAAAGACCACAGTTAAAAATTAAAGAGACAAGCGCTTTGATATATGATTTTATGTTTTCGTTATATGCCTTTTGAGCACTCATATACGATATTTTTTGATTAATGTTGTCTTTTTCAGAAACAAAGCCTTTTTCAAAACGCTTCTGGCTGTCTTCGTAAACACTCTGCTTAATCTGAAGCTTCACACCACTGCTCTGCAAAGAGGAATAAAGAGAACTGACCATTGCCAAAGCAGTTTCATAACTTTCAGATACACTTTCCTCTTTATTTTTGAGATTCATCTGCGATATCTCAAGTTTTATCTCAAGTCCTCTTTTTTCATAGTAGGATGAGTTAGATGAAAGGTTCTGCAGGTCGTACTCTGCAAGCTGAAGGTTTATCTGCTGGGCTTTTAGGCTCAGATCATTTTCTTTGAACGCTTCATATGAAAAACCGCACTCTTTATAGTCGCACGGCTTTACTTCGTAATCGGCATACTCCGTACCGGTAGCTCTTTTAAAAGCTGTAAGCGCATCATTGTAATCCTTTCGTGCTTTTTCTTCCTGACTTTGGGCATCTATAACTGCCACCTCAGAATCTTTGAGTGAGTTGAGCGATATCATACCTTTTTCAAACGAAAGCTTAGCGTTCTTATGATCATTTTGAACAATTCCAAGCTGGAGCTGCGATATTTCAAGCTCTATCTGAGCCGATTTTACGGCAAAGAAAGCATCGACAACCTCTGAATAAAAATCAGCCTGACCTTTTCTATATGAGGATCTTTCATTCAGCATAGAAAGCTCCGCCGAAAGAAGAGCCTTTTTATTTGATGACTCTATAAGAGCTTTTTCATATTCCATCTGTGCACTCTCAAAATTAAGCATAGTCATCTTAATACCCTTATTGCTGTTCAAAGCACTTTTGAACAGTTCACCTATCGGATTGGTGAATGAAATTACTGCAAATCCCAAAATCATAATGATGAAAAATGTTTTTTTCATTTAAGTTTCTCCTCTCTTTTAAATTATCTTTTAGCATATTACAGCTAATTACTTAAAGGCATCTTAAAAACCGGTACTTTATAAGAATAATTAGCCCAGTATGATGTTTTAAGGTCTAGTATGAAATAGACCGAACATGACATCTTCCGATCTTTAAAGTTATAATTTAAGGTGCTTTCGACTGAAAAACCGTTTAAACCTCTTTTGCCGTCAAAAATATTCCAGTGGGGATAGTATAGATCTCCGTAAAGTGTTGCTCCCGCCAAAGTATTCCCAAGACTGTCATACTCAAAGAAGGGTGTCAGTCTGAAGTTATACAGATAAAACGGTTTAAATATTCCTACACTGAAATACTGAGAATTTTTGGTATTGTCGTATAAATAGGATCCGCTCAAAGCAACATCGTATAGACTTATCTTGTTTATGGAGTATGGATTTTGAAACAGCTGAGCCTGCACGCTTACTTTTTCAGGAGTTATTCCATCAGCTGATCCGGTAGCTGCCAACTTCAGAAAGTACATGTCTTTAAGGTAAAAAGAAAAGTCTTTACTGACTTCAAGAGCTGAATGAATGTTTTTTTCGTAGATAAGCTTTAGATCCACTGCCGCCAAAGAGTTGAAATACAGCTCCAGGTTATGTTTTAATGACTCTTTTTTAAAGACAAGACTATAGTTCATCATATAGTTGTAAGCATCGGAAATTACTGCCACGCCCATTCCGTAATTAAGAGTCAGCTTAGAAAGATCCATCTCTAAGATATCATCAGAGAGTTCTGCATACGGATAAACAATTATATGCTGCGGATTTTCAAAGTACTTCTCGGCAGAAAGATCGTTTTTTCCCACAAATCCGGTGCTTTCAAACATGAAAGCTTTGGCAGAAAGTGTTTCTGACTCGGTGGATAGAGCAGGATCTGTTTTGGAAATATAATAACCCTCCCAGTCATATGAAAGAAAGTAAAGCTGATCTCCCAAAACTGCCGGAGAGAAAGCTCCCATCTCCGAAAAGGTCATCTGCCTGACAGCCATGTCCTGCAGATCAAGACTGAATATATTAAAAATCCCGTTATAGTTCTTAGTGTAAAAAAGCTTTCCCTTGGCATATGACAGATCAGCTTCATACTCTTTATCGTCTGTAAGTCTTTGCATAGATGCGTTCCTTCTGTCATACCGGTATATGTCCGACTGTCCGTCGTATGTCAGTGATAAGTAGATATCCTCTTGTGTACCGCACACGCTATTCATAACGTACTTGTCCCAGCCAAGGATCTGAGAAGACTTCTTCTCAATCAGATCATATACAAAAACTCCGCTCAGTCCTTTGTCATTGGCGGTGTATACTACCGTTCGGCTATCCGCAAACCCAAAATTAAGAACTCTTTGGGCTATGAGAGTATCTGATATGGGACAGTCACATTTGATATAAAGACTGTTAAAAGCGTTGCCGTCATTACTTATAGTTTTTGAAAATATCACCTCTCCGTTTGACGAAACATCAAACTTGCTTACTTCGGGAATAATAAGCTCTTCGTTTTTATATACACCTGCTCTGGAAAAAGGCATAACCTTATAAGCATATAGATTTTTACCGTCAGTTCTGAGGTTTCCCGTCCGCTCATACTCTTTTCCGAGTTTCTCATATTTTTGAATATTTCCGTTATCACCAACGATACTCATCTGTTCTATATACTTTAACTTAATTTTCTGAAGAAACTCGCTCCACTTATCTCCGGTTACCTTTTCAAAAGCACCGGATATACTGGAAAAAAAACTGCTTGAAGTCAATCTGACTATCTCCCTTAGTACTTCTTCAGAATAAAAGCCGGCTATTTCTTTTGTAAATAAAGCTCCGTACATATAGTTGAAGCCTGCCGGGGACCACACCTTAACCTGTGCGCCTGATCCCAGCTCGTATCTGGGGTACTTAGGACTCAAGACTTCAGCTTTAAGGTACATATTAAAAAGATCATTTTCAAACCTTCCGCCAAAGTACTTGCTCTCCATATAAATACTCAGCCCCTCATGAAGATAACTGGGCTGAGAAGACATGTTAGATATTTTCTTTATGGTCTGATTCGGTATCCAAGAAATAAAAGGATTGCTGACCATGTTACTGTAAAAAAGATGATTCAGTTCATGGCAAAAAATCATGCGGTTTGAAAGAAAGTTGGAACTCAAAAGTCCGCTTGAAAAGTCCGCCGTATTGACATACATTCTTATCTTATTGTCAAATCCTACGGCAAAAGCATTTACATAATCAACATCATCAAGCATGTAAACCTTTATACCCTCAGGCCTTACCCCGTAAAAAGAAGCATAGTCTTCATATACAGAATCGGCCGACTCCATTATATCCTGAACATAAAAGTAAAGCTTCTCTTCATAAATATACTCAAAGTTCTTGGTTTTAAGTGTAAGAAGCTCTTTAGGCGGTGTAAATATCACAGTACTTCCGAAAAAAACAGTTCCGACCAGAAGAAACAGAAAAAGCACTTTCAGACTCTTGTTTTGTGGACTGACCATACCTCACAGCCTTTCAAACGGATTAAAGGCTTTGCCACCCTGAAGATATGCAAGCGCTATCTCCTTGAAGTTGGGATATCTCCCCGCATCCTCGGAGGTTCTTATAAGAGTTCCTTCATTCAGCAGACCTATAACATCCCCGTGCGGAATCCTTTCACCTTTTTCCACAATTCTGTGTGATGCCTTGGCATCGTCTATAGTGTCAGTATAAAGAACCTTTCCTTCGTTTATTATGGCAAAAGAAGACGCAATCTCCTCAAGCTCGTAGATCTCGTGTGAAGAGATAACTATGGTCTTATTCTCACTCAGAACAAAATCATGGAGCATATTAAGAACCTCATGTCTTATTACCGGATCTAAATTCTGTGTTGGTTCGTCAAGAATGAGCAGGTCAGCTCCGCTTGCCATATCCAATGCAAGATAAAACAGAGTCTTCATACCCATCGAAAAGGTTTCCACTCTGTCTTCAAGATTAAATCTGTAATGCATCATAAAACTGGCAAAAATGCTTTCATTCCATCTTGGATAAAGCATCTTCCACAGCTTAAGATAATCGGCTCCCTTAAACCGCTTAAAGGTAAGACGGTCTTCCGTCATAACAGCTATTCTTTCCTTCAGCTTTGAACTGACCGGAGAGGAAAAAACCTCAACTTTACCGCTTTCAGGCATCAGCTCCCCGAAAATACATCTGATGGTTGTGGTTTTACCTGCGCCGTTTGGTCCTATAAGGGCAAAGATCTCCCCTTCCTGGACTGAAAAAGATATATTGTTGAGAATATGCTTACTGCCAAAACTTTTATTGACATTTTCAATATTTATTATCATTTCTGAATTCCCTTCCTTTCAAACAGATAAAATGAAAAGACAAAGACTACCGCTGCAAACACCGCTGAAAACAGAAGATTGCCGTTATGAACAGGACTTATATAGCTGTAAAAATTACTCCACTTAGGTCCTATAGCTCCGAATATGGCATCGGCAAAAAATACTAAAAGCGGGATGCCAAGATTATCCAAACCGTATAAAACAGCCACCATAGAAACTCCGTAATAAAAAGCACAAAAAATAACACTCTTTAAACACTCCACCATAAGATAGGCTATCTTAACTCCCAGCAATGCTCCGCCTATAAACTGGGTTGAAATGCTTACTGCAAGTACGAAAACAAATCCGGATAAAAATATTTCCCTGTGCGAAAAAGGCAGGGATATTAAGAGCGAAAACCTTTTGTTGTGTATATCAAAAGGCAGCATAAGACAGATAAGAAGAAGCAGGAATATAACACGTCCGTAGAAGTTTGGTATAAACAGAAGCAGGGATAAAATGGCTATCAGACCTGCTTTATCAGCAATTTCCTTCATAAAATAAGCTTCTATTTTTTTCAGCATTCCTTCCATACCTCCTCAATAAGAAGACCAAGCATCTGAAGATCTATTTTTTTTGTTTTAATATCCCTCACAAACTCCATTATCTGTTTAGGAATATCCGGGTCTATTATAACATCAGAAGTTATAAAGTATCCTATTCCGTGTTTGGCCTCCACTATCTTTTCAAACTGGAGGTACTCCAGTGCACGCATTATGGTATTCATATTCACACCGAAAATATTTTCCATTTCTCTCACCGGCGGTAGCTGGCTTCCGTCTGTAAACCTTCCGAGAAATATCTCTTTTTTTATCTGATTCATTATCTGAAGATAGGCAGGAACACCGCTATGCTTATCTATCTTTGTTAGCATACAGATCTCCTCCTAATACAACGTGCTCAAGACAGTGACTCCGTCCTGAGTTCTTATATCGAGTGTTCCTTCATTGTTTCTGGGCTGCATTACTTCTATCCTTCCGGAGTTTGAACTTATACTAAGAATACGGACACCCTCCCAGCTGTCAGTATACTTTATTCTTCCGTTGGCGTAAAGGCTGTCTATATTAAATGTTTTTACCTCAGAAACATTAAGATCCAGTTCGCATATGTTTCCGTTTATTATCATTTTTTCAGCTTTTACCATTCCCTTTGCCTTAAGATCATCAGCAATTAAAATAACAGTTTTTTCTGCAGTAAGTGTAGCGTCTATGGTACACACCTGAGTGTCCGCACTCACCCTCTGTGCATAAAACTCTCCACTGATGCTTACAGCGGAGTTTTGTATATCAAGAATCTCTATCCGTTCACCACTTGGCAATGAAATAGTTGCTGCTTCAGACGTGCTTCTGACATAGTCCAGAGCACTTATATTATTGACATCGCCTTTCTTTTTAAATGCAACCTTTCCTATGGCACGCGGATTATTTTCATCAGAAGTGAATTTTATGTTCAAAGCCCCACCGCTCACCCTGTAACTCAAAGCAGGCAACAACGCACCGTCCTCTACTACGGTGTAGCCTTCATGAGAATACTCGGACTCCCAGTCCGAAAAGTAAATATACCTCCATGAAGAGCTGTTAAAAAACCTGCTCACCAGATTATAATCCCTGGATATAGCAAGGAACAGCACCGGAATGATTACAAAAATAACCGCAAGTACTATGAAAAGCGTTGAGAACCTTTTAATGTTCATCGCATACAAAAAAATTGCAACACTGGCAAGAATAATCTTCAGCGGCACAAACGGCACCAGAACCGCTGCGAGCGATATAACTATAACAATAAGGAATCTCGCAAGCTTTTCGTATTCTTTCAACACAAGTACACCTCCAATAACTTTAGTGTTCTATAAAATTATAACACTAAAACACATCAATGTCAACCTGAATGCTTATACGCATTTAATCCTCAAATAATAAGCACTTTCAGCCTTATTAATATATCCGGATATATTCTCTTTGACATTGCCTTTTTTTTCTGCTAAAATTTAAAATAGAAAATTAAATATGCATTCTTAAGGTGAATAACAGGGAATCGGGTGAAAAACCCGAGCGGTCCAGCCACCGTAATCAGGGACGAACATCACATATGCCACCGGGCTTTTCCGGGAAGGCGTGATAAGTAGGAGGATCTGAGAGCCGGGAGACCTACCTTAAGATTTGTTGGCTTTGCTTTCTCTTGGAATAGAAAGCAGATATTTTGTTTTTGGAGGCAGAAATGCTGGAGTATATAAAAGATCCTGCAATGATTGAGAGAAAAAGCTTTGAAATAATAGCAGAAAAACTGGATGGAAAACTTTCCCATTTAGGCAGTATAGAACAAAACATCATAAAAAGAGTTGTCCATTGCTCTGGAAATCTTGATTTGTGGGATAAGCTGAACTTCTCAGAAGATTTTTTTGAATCTTTTCTTTCATTTTTAAGATACAAAACCGTTTATACAGACGTAAATATGGTAAAAAGCGGGATAAACAAAAAAATTATTCCCGAGCTTCAAGTATACTGCTTCATAGATGAGCCCGAAATAGCTGAGCTCTCAAAAGAACAAAAAATTTCCAGGGCATATCTTTCAATGCAAAAAGCACTTCGTGCAAATCCAGGCATCTTCGTTATCGGTAATGCTCCAACTGCTCTTTTTAAACTGCTTGAAAGTACAGAAAAACTTTTTATAATAGGCGTTCCGGTAGGTTTCGTCGGTGCTGCCCAGAGCAAAGAACTGCTTGTTGGGTCTGTTCATTCATATGTAACCCTATCCGGTACATTCGGAGGCTCAAATATTGCAGCTGCTATAATGAACGCACTGCTTAAAGAGGCTTACAATGCAGCAATACGTTAACGTTAACGGGCAACTGCTCAGACGTGGCTTTACAACAGGAACATGTGCGTGTGCGGCACTTAAGGCCTGTATCCTATGGACTCTTTACGATAAAAAAGATCCCGAAGTCTCTGTAAGACTTAACGAAGGCAGTCTCGTTAATCTGAAAATAGAAAGTTATGAAATAATGGAAGGCAAAAAGTATGCTTTCATAAGAAAAGATGCCGGTGATGATTCAGACATTACAAATCACTGTCTGATATATGTATCTTATAAAGCTACAGAGCCCGGCACTGGTTTTGTCTTCACTTCAGCAGAGGGCGTCGGACTGGTAACCAAAAAAGGTTTGGACGTCAGACAAGGAGAGTACGCCATCAATCCAGGCCCACGGAAGATGATGAAATCAGTTTTACAGGAATACGGTATAAATGACGCTATAATAACCGTTAATGTCAAAGATGGGCAAAAAATTGCCATAAAAACTCTCAACTCCTCACTGGGAATAGTAGGAGGAGTATCGATCCTCGGAACAAGCGGAATCGTTGAACCCATGAGTGAAGAGGCGTGGAAAGAATCGTTGGTTCCCCAGATAAGAATGATTGGCTCATACTTTACTAGCATAACACTTCTAAGCGGTGGGAAAAGTCGGAAGATTTATGAAACTTCTACGTTCTTCAAAAATGATTTTCTTCTTTGTGGAAATTTTTTTGGGTTTTCAATAGAAAAGGCTATTGAAAACCATATAAAAACTATCCACATTATGGGAAGCTTCCAAAAAATAATCAAGCTGGCAGGGCTAAACCTCAATACCGACAGCAGGCTTTCCGACAGTAAAAATGAACTTTTAGCCCTAATGTACATAATGTTTAAAAAAACCTACGATGAAGAGATAGTCAAAAAAATTCTTTCTATGAATCCGGTTTACAGCATAATTGAACTATTTGATGAACACCCCGGTGAAAGCAAGGCTTTTTTTGAATTCTGTGGTTCATACATAGCTCAAAAGCTCGAGAAAAGATTCAATCAACCTTTTATAATAACATTGTGCGAAAAGGAAAGTATACTTTCGCATACGGGAGGCTTACTCTATGCTTTACATAATGGGAACACAGATTAACTGTGAAGAGAATTTTACAGCCAGACAGCTTGATATTATTTCAAAGGCTGATTTTTTTGCCGGCTTTTCATTCTCTCTTCAGATCGCAAAAAAAGTAAATCCGACTGCAGAACTTTACTGCATGAACATTTATGACTCGCTAAAAGAAGAAAATATAGATCATCTGGTATCCATTCTCAGAAAATATAAAAATCCGGTCATTATGGTTTCTGGCAACCCCTTGATGTTTTCCTACACTAAAAACATTACGTCCAAGCTTAATCAAGATGAGTATGAAGTTCTCGTTTCTCCATCAAGCGTGGATTATCTCGCCCAGAAAACCAAGACAATTCTGAACGGCTTATGCTATGTGAGCGGCCATAACTCACACAATCTCCAAAAAACATATAATGAAGTACTTTTTTTTCTTAATATGGGCAGACCTGTTGCCTACTTCGTCAAAAACATGGACGATTTCTCAAACCTTTCCACGCTTCTTGGAAATGTTAAAGTAACCATTGCAGCAGGTTTTGAACTTGGAACTGCACAGGAAAAAATTTTTAACTTTGAAAGTCAGAACTTTCCTGATTTTATACACGGAAGATGGATTCTCATCCTCCAGCCTGCACAAAAAGATTTTCTTGACAGTTTTCCGAAAAACTCAGACTTAAACTGCAACAACATACCTGTATCACGTGAGTGGACAAGATTTTTGTGTGTAAACTCCCTTAATCGCCACGATAAGCACGATATCATCTGGGATCTCGGAGCCGGAAGCGGCGCCACATCAATATATATCTCTTCTTTCTACGGGCGTAACTGTTCGGTAAAAGCTATAGAAAAAGAGAAAAACAGATTCGGACATCTTGTTGAAAATACCGCCATGAATCCTGAAATCTTCTGTATAAACGAAGATTTTAAGAACATACTCAGAAATCTTGACAGACCTGATATAGTCCATCTTGGAGGAGGCATAGACAGAGAAAGCCTCTCACTTATTTCTCAGTACATGCCCAAAGGCAGTATTCTGATCTCCAGCGCTACAACCCAACAGAGTCTTTGCACAGTTCTGCAAAGTCCGGGATATGCTTTTGAGTACTCCATGTATGCAAAATTTAGTTCAAACAACATATCAAACAAGGATGCTTTCAAAGGCGAGTATGTTTTTTATTGTATACGGGGTGAAAAAATTGATTAGTTTTATCGGATGCGGTCCGGGAAGCAAAGATTTTCTTACCATAAAAGGCTATGAAAGGATCAAAACCGCCGATGTTATTATTTATGCTGGTTCCACGGTAGACCACCTGCTTACGGATATATCGGGGGCTGGAAAAATATTTGACTCTTCATCTATGACCTTGGAAGATATAGAAAAGGTTTTTTTAGATAATAGAAGTCTCAACATTGCAAGGATGCACTCCGGAGATACATCCCTATACTCTGCCATAGACGAAGAGATAGCCCTGGCTGAGAAAGCAAATATAGCCTTCGAGGTTATACCGGGTATAAGCGCATACTCTTATTTTGCATCCAAACTTGGAATTGAACTTACTTCACCAGGAATATGCCAATCGGTTGTGCTTACACGACTAAATGGCAGAACTCCGGTACCGGAAAACATAGAAAGTTTTTTTGGGGAACAGCCCTCATGTGCAATCTATCTTTCAGGTTCTAAGCCATATGAAGTACTTTCGCTTCTGAAGAAACACTACGACAAGAACGCCATGCTGGCCATAGGCACACACCTTGCACGCGAGCAAGAAAGAATTGAGGTGAAACCTTTGCATAGCTGGCATGACATTGATTTTCCTTCCAATCTGACTCTTTTTTTAATTTTCAGGAAAGGAAGCATAAAATCCTGTCTGTACGATAAAAATTTCAGTCATGGAATGAGAAAATGAAAGTCTGCATAATATCGGTAAGAGATGTACCTATTCCTTACGAACTTCAGGCACTTAACCTATACCAGATAAAAAACGGTTCCCTTGCAGACAAGGCCGCAAAAGCTTTTCGTTTTTTTGACAGCATACTGTTTATAGGAAGCTGTGCGATAGCTATAAAAACTCTTTTCAGACATCTTTCAGATAAAATGTCTGACCCAAGTATTCTAGTGTCAGATGAAAAATTCCTTAATACCGTTCTTCTCTGCGGTTCACACATGGCTGGCGGACAGAGGGCCGGAGAAAAAATATCTTCTGCGCTTAAAAACAACTTTGTCTTTTCCACAGCCACAGACATAAACGGACTTACAGGAATAGATCTTTTCTGTCGGGATAACTGTATGACTATGGAAAAAAAAGAGATTCTGCACATAAACACAGAACTGCTCAAAGGAAAACAGATCGAGCTTTCAAAAGATTTTTCGGATTTCAGTCTTCCGAAACAGTACGTGTTGTCCGAGACTCCAAAAATACGTCTTAACTCATACAACTCGGATTCGGTATCGCTCTATACTAAAGACTTTTCAATCGGTGTAGGCTTTCACAAAAACACATGTGCACTGGAACTTATACGAGAGTTCCAGACCTCAGTTCCCGGTTGGATTAGACAAAGAACAGGGACAATAGCAACCATAGAAAAAAAGTATAATACCCTGGTCTTCCATGAATTTGCAAGAACCTGCAACATCCCCTTCACAGTCTGCTGTGAGACACAAAACCTTGATATAGCGGTAAGAGAGCTTGGACTCAAAGAAAATCCAGTTGTACGTAAAAACACAGGTGTTGGAGCGGTATCTGAACCATGTGCATTTATAGCTTCTGGAAAAGGAAAAAAAATAATGGAAATAAAAAGAAAAAACTGCAAGTTTGTAGTATACCAAAATAAAAATATCAAACCAGATAAAGACCCTTATAATTTTGAAAAAGTTCCGGAGGTGTTTAATGAACTCTAAACTTTATGTGGTCGGAATCGGACCGGGAAAGTATGAGTTGCTGACAGCCCAGGCGGTAAAAACTCTGAACCTGAGCGATTATATAGTTGGATATGAAAGATATATAACGTATATTCAGCCCTATTTTGATAAAAAGTACGTCTCAACCGGAATGACCGATGAAATACTTCGTGTTGAACAGGCTATAGAACTTGTAAAAAACGGATTTAACGTAAGTATTGTTTCAAGCGGTGATCCGGGAGTTTATGCAATGGCCTGCCTTGCCATTGAAAAAACCCAAAACACCAGCATAGAGGTTACCGTGATCCCCGGCATAACCTCAGCTAACTCCGCCGCTGCCGTACTGGGCTCTCCGCTTACACTTGATTATTGTGTGATAAGTCTAAGTGATCTGCTGGTACCATGGTCACAAATAAAGAACAGACTGGAATGCTTTGCTAAAAGTCAGGCTGCTACGGTTATTTATAATCCCAGAAGCACCAAACGTCTCTGGCAGTTGAAAGAGGCTCTTGAAATTTTCAGAACACACCGAAAAAAATTCATAGTGGCCGTAGTGAAAAATACTTATCTTGAAGACCAGCAAGTAATTATATCTGACAGCACATCTGAAGATTGGATTGAAAAAACGGATATGATGAGCACTGTCTTTTTTTGCAGCGAAGAGACCATTATCTTAAACGGAATGGTTGTCATGCCCAGAGGCTATTTAAAATGAAGTTAGGAGTAATCGCAGGAACATCTTCCTGTCGAAGTATTTCCGACTTTTTAGAAAATCAGAACATAGAGTATTCAGTACATCTTAAAAAAGGATATCTCTTTTCAGAATGCTCCAAAATAACCGGACAGATATCGTATTTTTTTCCTGCCGGAAAGAAGGTAGGAGTATGCATCGGGAAAAAAAGATACTTTTACGATTATATTATTGATCTGTCCCATCCATTTGCTTTGCAGATAAAACAAAAGATGAACATGCTTGCCGCACATAAAATACTAAGGTATGTAAGAAGGCAGACTCAGTATTCAAACTTTTTTTATGGACCATCTACCATGTTTTTCTCTTTATACGGACAAGGGTATACCAAAGTTCTGAGTCTTCTGGGACACAAAGGTACCTATGATTTTATAAAAGCACTGAAAAATTTTGATAATCCCGACAGATATCTCATAATAAGCAGAAGCATTGAGCCTGTTTCGTTTGGTGTAAACTACAAGTTTGATCCGGATCTTCTTTTTGATAGAAACTGGTTTGACAGCATTCTGGAAAAATATCCTATTCAGGCGGTTCTTATAAAAGATTCGGGAAAAGAAGGCATGACCGAAGAAAAAATAAGATACTTTTCGCAGAAAAATAAAACTGTCTTTATGCTTAAAGCACCTATAAACAATCATGCCATGATCTTTGACTCTCTTGAAACACTTAAAAAAGATATCCTTCAAAAGGTGATGAAACATGAAAAACCATAAACTGAACTATGCTGTTCTTCTTTTGATTTTGGCACTTTCAATTATTTTTTTTGTAGGTCAGGGATATATAAAGATTCCGTTTAAAACAACCTTTGACATGATACTTGGAGAAATTACCAACAACTCGTTGAAAGAACAGAACCTTAAGTTTTGGTACACCATTTTTGAAGTCCGTCTTCCGAGAGTTCTCATCTCAGGGGTATGCGGAGCAGGACTTGCATTCTGCGGACTAATATTTCAGTCGGTGCTTCTTAACCCACTTGCTGATCCTTATATACTAGGTGTTTCATCAGGAGCATCTTTCGGTTCTGCCCTTGCCATAATGTTCAATCTTAATTTTTTAGGTCTTTTCACCACATCATTTTTTGCTTTTCTATTTTCTATTATTAGTCTGGTACTTACTATGGCAATATCCTTTATTGACAAAAGCATAAACAAAACATCGCTTATACTGGCGGGGATAATAGTAAACTCTTTTTTCTCGGCAGGTCTGAGCTTTATAAAGTATATTGCCGGCGATGAAGTAGGAACCATTGTTTTCTGGCTTATGGGTTCTTTTTCTTCTCGATCGTGGAACGATCTGCTCTGGGTAAGTCTGACTTTTTTTCCTTTGCTTGTAATAACATATTTTTTTACGGAAAAAATGAATATTCTTTCACTCGGAGACAGAAATGCGGCTACCCTGGGCATTAATACCACCAGGCTGAGAGTTGTGCTTCTTACACTCGCAAGCATCATAAGCTCCATAATTGTTTCAAGAAGCGGAATTATAGGATTTGTAGGTCTTGTTGTACCACACATATGCAGGTTCATATGGGGCTCTGACAACAAAAAGCTTATCTTTTACTCTCCCCTTATCGGAGCACTTCTGATGTGCTATGCAGACAACTTTATACGTCTGGTTCTTCCTGCTGAGATTCCCATAGGTATTCTTACTTCTCTTATAGGAGCACCTTTTTTTGCTTTCATAATGCGCAGAAAAATGAGGAGGAGCTGATATGGTTATCGAAATGAGAAATGTAGGATACAGCATAAACGGTCATGAGATACTTAAGAATATATCTCTTTGTTTACAAAGAGGAAGGTTTTACGGAGTACTGGGTCCAAACGGAGCCGGAAAAAGCACCATGATAGACATTCTATGCGGAATAAACAGACACTACAGCGGCGAAGTCTTTATTGAAGGAAAAGATGTAAAACTCACTACTCCAAGAGAGCTGTCAAGAATAATATCAATGGTGCCACAAAATTTTTATATAAACTTTCCTTTTTCAGTAAAAGAAGTCTTAATGATGGGAAGACATCCCCATAAAAAAACTTTTACTCCCTATACACATAAAGATTACGAAGTAGTAGAAAATATCTACAATGCCTTTGGTTTTGAAAAGTTTGAAAAAACATCGGTAATGGAGATGAGCGGCGGTGAAAAGCAAAGAGTATTTTTTGCCAAAGCTCTTGTACAGGAAACTCCAATAATAGTTTTAGACGAAGCCACATCTAACCTTGACATCTACTACACTCACAAGCTTCTGTCAGTTATGAAACAGCAGGTGCTTTCGGCAAAAAAAACAGTTATATCGGTATTCCACGACATTAATACAGCTTTATGCTACTGCGATGACTTTATCTTCATAAAGGACGGAACAGTCACTGCCACCGGAAACATGGAACAAACCATGAATAAGGAAAACCTGAGGGGACTTTATAATATGGATTTTAAAATAATAACCCAAAATCACAGGGCAGTATCAATACTGCCAAATCAGGAGGAAGCAGAATGAAAAAGATTGCTTTGTTGCTTGTATCACTCTGTATATGTCTCATTGCATTTGCCAATGTTTATCCGTACACCTTCCAAGATGACTCAGGAAATACAATAACCGTAAGGCAACCGTTTAAAAGGATTCTGTCTTTATATGGAGCCCATACTGAAAACTTCTACTACATGGGAGCCCAAGACCTGCTTATAGGTATTTCAGACAACGAGGCATTTCCGCCATCATTCAGGAACAAACCATCTTTTAGCTACAAAGATGATCCGGAAAAGTTTATTCAGGCAGATCCTGACCTTGTAATACTAAGACCCATGATAGTTCAGAGATACCCAAAACTCATCGAAAAACTTCAAAAGTATGGAATTACAGTAGTATCTTTACAGCCTGAAAACTACTCTGACATCTTCAACTATTGGGAAGTTCTTGGAGTCCTATGTGGAAAGAT
Source organism: Thermotogae bacterium (assembly GCA_022704305.1). GTDB lineage: Bacteria > Thermotogota > Thermotogae > Petrotogales > Petrotogaceae > UBA5851. The sequence continues at coordinate 25,606 of JAKJGQ010000009.1, forward strand.
TCAGGAAAGCAAAGATATGAAAGACAGCTTTCTGAACCAGCTAAACATGTTTAAAGAGCTTGATAAGTCTGCATACACAACTGTTTTTTTTGAATCTGTCCATAAAAACTTCAAGACTACCACCAACGGATCAATAGCCGATTTTGTCCTTAAAAGATCAGGACTTGACAATATCGCCCAGTCTGCCCAGCAGGTCAGAGAAGGCTCTACAATCGCAGAATTTTCAAAAGAACAGCTTATCGATAACGGAGATAAAATAGAGTTTTATATTGCCCAGGTCGGGGTTATGAACAAAATAACCGTCCAGGCTATAAAAAAAGAACCCGGAATTGCTGCAGTAAAAGCAGTAAGAGAAGATAATATAATACTCGTTGATGAAAAGATAATATCAAGACCTACACCAAGAATAATATATGCCATAATGGACTTTTACAAGATAATGCACAATGATCTTTTCATGTCAGAGTATGAGCTTTACAATGATGCTCCTTTAACTAACCTCTCTTTTTCAAGAATCATTATAGACTGCCTTAAGATACCCTTTACAACACCTGAATACTTTACCGAAGAAAAAGAGAAGAACGGACATCTTTTCGGACAGTTCAAAGATATAGATTATGCAAGTACAGCTCATATATATGCAGAAACGGCTTTTTACAACGATATCGTCAATACATCTGCGGACAGGTTTGAACCTGACAAAAAAATATCTTCACAATCCATAGCCGACACACTTAAAAAACTCACAGGAAAAACATTGGAAAAGACATTAAGTACCAACAGAGAACTTCTTGATTACCTGAGAAAATAATAGTATGCAGAAAGTTTTTTTTGTAACCTCTCTCTTTACATCAAGCGGAAAAACACTTTTTACTTTAGGACTTCTTAACAGCCTAAAAGAAAGTGTGGTCTCTTTTAAGACAGGTCCGGATTTTATAGATCCTTTATTTCATAAAAAAATCACCGGAAAAAAAGGATATAACCTTGATTCTTTTTTCCTTGATGGACCTGAACTTAAAAAACATTTTTTAACGGCAGCAGCCGGATATCCTAACATTGTAATAGAAGGTGCTATGGGCGTATTGGATGGAATAAAAAAAGGATACGCTTCGTGCGATGATGTGGCATATCAACTTGGTCTGCCGGTTATTCTGCTTATTGAAAGCTATCCCTCTATTCACACTATGGGTGCTGTAATAAAAGGCGTTATGTCCAGCATGAAAAGTTCAGTATCCGCTGTTATTATAACCAAAAGTAGGTCCCAAAAGCTTTTTGACCTACAGAAAGAAGACATTTTAAACAGTACCGGAATAGAAAAGATCTTCAGGTTTCCATACGATGAAGCTCTCACCGTAAAAAGCAGACATCTCGGACTTGACACCAGCTGCAATGAAATCGTTAAGATCGCAGAATCATCTGCACGTATAATAAAAGAAAATATGGATCTTTCCTGTCTGTGCACAGAAATTCCTGAACTTTCTCAAACAGTTCTTCCGGAGAGTACATATGAAAAAACTGTTGCCATAGCTTCAGATGAAGCTTTTTTATTCTTTTACCATGAAAATATAGAGTTTTTCCAAAAATGTGGCTATAGACCTGTGTTTTTTTCACCTATAAAGGACAGCATCCCTCCGGATGCCGATATGTACTACTTACCCGGAGGATATCCTGAGCTTTATGCAAAACAACTTTCCGCCAACAAACCCATGCTCCGCTCTTTATATGAACTCTGTACATCAGAAAAACCCGTACTGGCAGAATGCGGAGGCTTTATGTATCTGGGAAACAGTATCCAGGAGTATCCTATGGTAGGTTTTTTTGATGTTTCCAGCAGCATGAAGCCCTCTATGCAAGGAAACTTCGGCTATCAAAACATAAAAATCAAAAATTCTGATCACACCTATAAAGGACATGAATTTCACTATGCACAGATGTCATACGGTGAAAAACCAAATGCTTTAAAAATCACTATGGAATCTTCAAAAAAGACTTCGGTGGAAGGACTGCTAAAACAAAAGACTCTGGGCAGCTTTACACACTTTTACTTTAGATCTTCAAAAAAGGATGATGCATTATGGCTATACCTATAATGGTTACGGGAACCTCTTCTGGCGCCGGAAAAACTCTTGTGTGCGCCTGTCTATGCAATATACTTTCAAAGCTGGGATACAGCGTTGCCCCTTTTAAAATGCAGAATATGTCTCTTAACTCAATCGTCTCACCTCTTGGAGGAGAGATGAGCATCGCCCAGTATATCCAGGCAGTTGCATGTAAAAAAACTCCATGCGTAAAGTATAATCCTATTCTTCTCAAGCCACAGGATCACATGACCTATGTGGTATTCAACGGGGAGTACTACGCCAAATACTCTCCCCAGGAGTATATGAAGAGCAGAAAGTCGGAGTTTTTTGAAAAGGGCATTGAAATACTGAAAGAACTTATGCAGCAAAATGATTATGTAATAATAGAAGGCGCCGGCAGTCCGGCAGAAGTGAACCTCATGAAGTACGATATTACCAACATGGCGGTAGCAAAAGCTGTGAAAGCACATACCATACTCGTAGCTGACATTGAAAGAGGAGGCTCTTTTGCCGGCATAGTAGGAACAATGGAGATTTTCAATAATGAAGAAAGAGAACTGGTAAAAGGCTTTATCTTCAACAAGTACTATGGTGACAAATCAATGCTGGACGACGGTATCGACTACCTATACGACCGGTATAAAATCAAAACAGTCGGTATAATTCCCTACAAAAAACACTCCATACCCGAAGAAGATTCGCTTATAACCTGGGAAAGCAGAACGGGCGATCTTGATATACGGATAGTTAAGTATCCACATATCTCGAACTTTTCTGATTTTGAACCCCTGCAGAAAAAAAACGGAGTAAAGTATATTTCAACTGCCCAAGAGGTTTCAGGCGATTTGATAATACTTCCTGGCTCTAAATCAACCGTCAGCGACCTTTTATGGCTTAACGAAACAGGAATATCTCAAAAGTTAAAAGATGCGGCTGAAGAAGGCTGTTTTATCCTTGGAATATGCGGAGGCTTTCAGATGCTTACCCAAAGTATAGATGATACCTTTGAAAGCAACAGTCAAACCCCGGGACTTGGACTTATACCTTTGAAAACACACTTTGAAGAAAGAAAAATCACCGAAAGCGTTAAAGGGAAAGTTTTTTTCAACGGAAGATCCTTCGATGTCACCGGATACGAACTGCGGCACGGAAGAACCGAATGCGCTGAAAACTGGCTTATAGACTTTGACAGTCATAAAGACGGCTTTTTTAAAGATAACGTTATGGGTACTTATCTGCACGGACTTTTCTACAACCATGACTTCACAAACTTTTTTCTGAACTATTTACGCATATTAAAAGGAGAAGAAGAAAAAGATTTTGGAAATTACTCATTATACGACGAGATAAGCAGCTTTTCAGATTATGTATCCGAACATATTGATATGAAGGAGATTTTACAATGGCGCTGATAATTGCTGTAATTGCCGACTGCCTTTTTGGAGAGCCTTATCTGGTATTCCATATCGTCCATTACATCGGAGCAGTGGTTGATTTTCTGGACAAAAGACTCAAACACACAATAATGAATGGAATGCTCACATATGTGCTGACTTGCTCCATATTCCTTTTCGGTACATTCCTGCTGCTGCACACAGGCTCTTTACTTACGGCAGTTTTCCATGTGTTCCTTCTGAAATCATGCTTTGCTATCTCCTCACTTTACGTTCATGTTGGAAGATGCCGTCAAGACGATACCGTTGGTCTCAGAAAAGCCGTTTCAATGATCGTAAGCAGAGACACCACCAACCTTTCAAAAGGCGAACTGTACTCCGCCGCAGTTGAAACTCTTGCAGAAAATTACGTTGATTCGGTGCTTTCTCCTATCTTTTTCTATTTAATTTTCGGAATATACGGCGTGGTTATTTACCGTGTCACCAATACCATGGACGCCATGATAGGCTACCGAAACGAAAAGTATGAAAAGTTCGGAAAGTTTGCCGCAAGAGCCGACGATGTTCTGAACTATATCCCCGCACGCCTGAGTGTTCTGTTTTTCCTTGTTTTTTCACCAGTTGCAGTTTCAAAAAGCGTTTTTAAATTCGGCGGAATAAAAATAAACGGAACCAAGCCCATGGCAAGTATGTCCGGACTTCTTAAGATTAATCTTAAAAAGAACGGAGTTTATGACCTCAACCCGCAGTACAGACAGCCTGAAAAAAAGGATCTGGACAGGGCAATGCTTTACTATATCTTAATTGTCGCGATGACATGTATTATAGGAGCTGTGTGCATATGGATGATTCAAAATTTTTCATGGCTGAACATGGAGGAAACATTCCTCTTTCGTGGACTGATTTTTCAATATCTGTAAACCCTTACTACCCCGACTTTTTCAGAAACTATGAAAATGAACTGAGTGCTCTTTCACAAAGATACATCTACTTTGAAGATATTGAAAAAAACCTTGGAAGCATCGTCGGACATGAAGTGTTTCTTACTGCAGGAACTACTGAAACACTTTACGTTCTCAATATGGCATTTAAAAACAATATTGTAGTCGAGAATGGCTCGTACTCAGAGTATGAAAGAACGGCTCAGCTTTTCGGAAAAAAAGTTTTTAAAGTTGATTCTGTTGTTGAAAGCAACTTCAAAGACTGCTTGGTCTTTTTGAACAACCCGAAAAATCCGACCGGAAGATTTTATACTTATCCTGAACTAAAAAAATTTACCGAACAGACCGTTAAAAACAACAGCATCCCTGTTATAGACGATGCTTTTATGGACTTCATACCCGATATACCTGAATGGGAAAAAAACTGGGTTTTCAACGGAACCATACATATGCGAACATACACCAAATCATATGGACTTGCAGGAATAAGAACAGGTTACTTTATAGACCCGTATAAAAAGATGCACAGGTTCAGACCTCCATGGAGCATAGGCTCAATCGGCAGATTATTTATACAAAAACTTATACTTGATGACGGAAAGTTTCTTAAGGCATCCATGCAAAAACTTAACCTCGAAAGACAAAGACTGAATGAGCTTCTTGGAACTAAGTTCATATCACCGTTCTTTCTTATAAAAGTTAAAGAAAAAACTGAACTCCTTGAAAAGTTGGCACAAAACCATATGATGGTAAGAGATGCCTACTCATTCGGACTGAAAGACCATATAAGGTTTTCGGTAAAAACACCGGAGGAAAACAACCGACTGATTCGGATACTTACTGCATATATATAAAAAATTCCCGGCCTGGCCGGGAATCTCAGTAAGCTAACTTAAGAATATTAAGAATATCGTTTTGATCAAGACGCTTTATATTGCCTATTTTACCCTTCATAGAAGCATTAGCGGCTATCTTGGGCAGATCCTCGTAAGGAACATTGATTTCACTGAGCTTGGTCGGCTGCTGAATCTTTTTATAGAACTTTCTTAGCTCAGCTATTCCTGCTTTTGCTTTTTCATCAGGAGTACCTGCGGTTATACCAAAAATACTTTCAGCAAATACAACCCATTTGTGAATACATTCCGCATAAACATAGTCCATCCAAGCTGGCATTACAATAGCAAGACCGGCACCGTGGGCAACATCATAAAAAGCACTCAAAGAGTGTTCAATCCAATGTGATGACCAGTCTCCGCCCTGTCTTCCCACAGAGTTGGTTTTATTCAGAGCAAGAGTGGCACTAAGAGCAAGATTAGCCCTTGCATCATAATCGGAAGGATTTTTCATGAGCAAATCGGTAGATTTTAAAACCGTCTTTACAATAGCATGCGAGTATTCATCCATTATCATATTGTTTTCAGTCTTATCAAAATACAATTCAAGAACATGAGTAATAGCGTCCACGGCACCGTTGGCCGTCTGATTCCACGGAAGAGAAAACTGAACTGAAGGATCGATTATCGAAGCCTTTGGAAACAAATCGGGAGAACCTATAGACCATTTTTTATTTTCACCTTCATTGGTTATTACCGCTCCGTTGTTCATCTCCGAACCGGTTGCCGATATAGTCAGTATGGTAAAGATAGGAACATTGGTTTTGACAGGTGCCTTTCCCTCAAAAAGATCCCATACATCGCCGTCATAACCTATACCTGCGGCGATAGCTTTGGCAGTATCAATAACACTTCCGCCGCCAATTGCAAGAATGCCGTCTGTTTTCTCTTTCATGGCTGTTTTTATACCCTCATATACCTTTGAAAGTACAGGATTAGGCTTTATACCTCCTAGCTGAACAAAACCGACCTCATTATCCTTAAGAGACTTTACCGCAGCATCGTACACACCGTTTTTAAATATAGAACCGGAACCATAGAGTACAAGCACATTTTTGACACCACGCTTCTTTATTTCCTTGCCTATACGCTTTATGGTATCCTTACCGAAGATAAGACATGTCGGATTACTGAACACAAAATTTTCCATTGAATCACCCCACTGTATACGCTTTTAAAAGCAGATTATATTATTAGAAAGATTATACCACTTAAGTACGCTATTAGAATCATTTCCATAAATTATTGACATCAATGGTTATAAGCTATATACTAAAAGACAGACTACACTTAAAATTATATGAGGAGGCAAAAAATGCTGCTTAACGAAAAAGTACAGAAAAAGATTGATATGCTAACCAAACCGAAAGGAAGTCTTGGACTGCTGGAAAAAATAGCATTAAAATATGCTCTTATACAAGGCAGTTCTACTGTTTCCCTCCCCAAGGACAAAAGAGTTTATGTTTTTGCCGGCGACCATGGAGTAGTAGAACAGGGTGTATCTGCATACCCAAAAGAGGTTACCGCACAGATGGTATTCAACTTCCTTGCCGGAGGAGCAGCCATAAATGTTTTCAGTAAACATAACAATACATCAGTTTATATAGTTGATGCTGGAGTAGACTACGATTTCTCATCAGAACCCAGAGTAATAAACAAAAAAGTAGGAAGGTCAACCAAAGACTTTTCTTCAGGACCCGCTATGACCTCAGAACAGGCTGAGCTTTGCATAAAACACGGCCGTGAAGTTGCTACACAGGCCATAAATGATGGCGCTGACCTTCTAGCTATAGGCGATATGGGAATAGGCAATACCACAACTGCGGCAGCAATATGTGCGGGACTGGGAATACCCGTTGAAGAAGTGCTTGATGTAGGAACATTGATAGACAACCAGATGCTAACAAAAAAAGGAGAAGTTCTTGAAAAAACCATGAAACTGCATTCACCTTTCAAAAGCCCTATGGATGTTTTAATGAAAGCCGGTGGATTTTGTATCGGCGAAATGGCAGGATTTATGCTTGAATGCGCTGACCGAAAAGTTCCTTTTGTTGTTGACGGCTTCCCCGTTTCAAGTGCAGCCCTCCTGGCTTACAGAATAAACCCAAGGATACGTGACTACATGTTCATAGGCCATCAGTCAGCCGTAAAAAGTCATCTACCCATAATAAAAGAACTTGGACTGGAACCTATTCTGAAGCTTGAAATGAGACTTGGCGAAGGAACAGGAGCAGTACTCTCCTTCAACATAATAGAGGCAGCCCTGAAAATGCTCAATGAAATGAGTAGCTTTGAAGATGCCAATATATCAAAGAGTGATATAGAATGATTCTTATAACCGGAGGAATTAAATCGGGCAAGAGCAGCTACGCCCTGGAACTGGTACAAAAATATCCCAGAAAAGCCTTTATAGCAACTGCAGAACCATTTGACGAGGAGATGAAACAGCGTATAAAAAAACACAAGCAGGAGCGTGACAGTTCTTACGATACATATGAAGAACCCTTGGAAGTTGCCTCTCTGCTCCCTAAGCTGACAGACTACGATGTCATCCTTGTTGAATGTATAACCACATGGCTTTCAAATCTACTTTACTATGAAAAGGATATTGAAAAATACACCGAAAGTTTTATGAACAATCTTACAGGCAAAGAGGTTATCATAACCAACGAAGTCGGACTGGGAATAGTTCCGATCGACCCTCTGTCCAGAAGATACACTGATGCCATTGGAAAACTTAACTCAAAACTTGCCCGTAAAGCAGATGAAGTTTACCTTATGGTAAGCTCAATCCCGGTGAAAATAAAATGATAGGCTCAACTTCATGGGTAGTACCCGGAACCTACTATGAAAATGCCGTCATACTCCAAAAATATGTTGATTTTATAGAACTTCTGGTTTTCACATGGGACGAAGAAACCAAAAAACTTTTTGATAAAGAACTCAAACATCTTAAAAAACTTAACACCAGATACTCTGTTCATCTTCCCACAGATACAGCCGAAAACGCTGCAAAGGTTATAGAGTACTTTTCCTTGAACGACTTTGAAGTACTGAACTACGTTCTGCATCCTATGCCCGGATGGCAAAAACTGGAAAAACTCCCTGGTGTTTCAGTTGAAAACCTTATAGGAACACTTGAATACTCTGAAAAGATGACCTTTGACATAGGACACCATATTCTCGGAAAAAAATTTGATGCTGCATATAAAACCAATATAGTTGAATACCATCTGATGGGAGTGGAAAACAGCACAGACCACATCCCGTTAAATGATTACGCCATAGACACATTGAAAGAGTTTTATTTACCCGGAAGACTTTGCTGCTTTGAAGTGTTTGAACTTGAAGGACTTTTAAGCTCACTGCGGAGGTGGAAAGAGTATGAAAAAAATTCTCAATGAAATACGCATGACTGTCTCTTTTCTTTCACGTATTCCGGCAGGTGGAACCGGAGAAATTAAAAACATTCCAAGATACTTCACAATAGTTGGATATCTTTCGGGTATGATATACATGCTTCTTACTCATACCTTGGGTAAAGGGGTTTTTCAGACCGTTCTTACTATGTCCGTAGGTTTTTTTTGCTTCGACCTTTTCCACTTTGACGGACTTTTAGACACTCTTGATGGTTTCCTCAACCAAAACAGAGAAAAAAGACTTGAAATAATGTCCAAAGGCGATACCGGACCGTTTGCAATGTTCTACGGAATAGTTTTCACGGGTACCTTCTTTTACTGCCTGACTCAAGCAGACAGAATTATGTTGCTTTACAGCGGGGT